>CAZSLA010000016.1:0-18837 GCA_964607795.1 uncultured Gammaproteobacteria bacterium | reverse complement strand
CTCCTTTTGTAACAAATCCTGAGTGCATACTCAAAAGGTCTGGTTTTTTGGGAGTGGGAGCTGGGGCACCCGGGCCATGGATGCTTCCCCCAAAGTTGGGTCCGAACTCGGAAGTGGAGCCATTGGCATTGGTGGCAAGGGCGGTAAATGTGCTTAAGCTTCCTTCATTGTCTCCAGATACAGTTACCTCCATACTCCACATGCGCTCGGAGGTAATCATGGTCCCCAAAGATTCCAGACATCCACCATACCCCGAGGAATGGTTTGAGGATTTGCAGACTTCAATAGTAAACGGAGCTTCACTCAGCTTTGCCTCCAACCATCCCCAGATTTTGTATTGCCCGTTCCCCAGATACTCAGCCCCCTGGATTTCTGGGTAGTTCATGAGGTCATTGGGGCCGGTGTCAAGGTCACCGAGGTCATTAGGGGATATCCCATTGTTGTTCAGATCTATCTCTGCAACATCCCCATTTCCATAAATCACATTGTCTATGTAAGTGTTCCCCCTGCTGGTTGGTGTATGTATCAGAATTCCTCCTGCTTCCCCGACTATGCCTTGGTTATGTTTTATAACGTTTCCCTTGATGACTGAATTTATAAGTGTAGTGTCTCGATCCTTGATACCAGGAACAGGCAGGTCGCTCAAATCATCCCCGTGTGGGTTTGTACCGACAAAGTTGCCCTGTATAAGATTGTTGAGTCCCCCTGCTCGAATCAATGCTCGATAATCAGTGTTTGTGCAACCTATAATGTTCGCCTCCTCTGTATCAGAAATACCATCAAAGTCTGTGCCAACTCTACTTCTGACTGTTTCTCCTGTTAGGAAAATATGTTGTCGTTTCATTATACCTGTTCCACATATCCTGCCAGTTTTGTTAACTCCTATATAATTTCCAGCAATTATTGTCTCTTCTCCTGTATCATATATAGTGCCGTTGTTCGTCGAATTGTTAGTCAGAAACAGATTCCGCTCACCTGCGTCTCCCGAACCATCACCATTTGTTCCGATAGTATTGTGCTTTGACCGAGGAGAGTCTGTATATCGATATACAGTTAAATTTCCCCATCCACCCTCAGTGAGTTCGCCTGTTATGTCAGAACCGAAAAAGTTTCCCTCAATCCAATTGTTATCTGATGCGTTTAAAAAAATGGCATTTCCTGTGCTTCTAGAATGTACGTTCAATCCGGTGATGTGATTATTTCCGGCTCCGTTGGCAACAATAAAATCTGCTGGCGAGCTGATCTGTATTGTCAGAATAGTATTTATTGTTTCGCCGAAAGGCGCTGTATTGCGGGAAGCGCCAGGCTGAGAATACCCGTTTATAATAACACCATCGTTATCTGAAAGGGTTAGTGTGCCGGTAGTTTCAATTCTCCAATATCCATGCACATCTCCTGAAGGTGGGATGTAGCCGTCATCAGATTCAGGAATATCAAATTCAATCGTGTCATGGCCACCGTTGGCGTTAGCGGCCGCAATGGCTTCACGGAGTGAGCAGTCTGCATCACAGGTGCCGTCGTTGGTGTCTGCGGTTTTGGTGACTGTGTAGGTTGCGGCAAAAACAAAAGGCTCACGACTTGTGACAAATAAGCCAAAAGCAAAAAAAGAAAAGAGAAAAACAAATATTTTATATGTATGGACAAGAGAGCGTTGCATATTCTTTATTAATACTAAATTTTTCTTTTATAATTTGCAAGCTAAATCTTAAAGGCTGTCCAAGTAATTCTGCAAAATCAAAGCTGCCGCGTATGCATCCTCCATCAGCTTGCGCTTTTTTTGCGGCACACCCGCCTCTATTGCCAAATACTGGGCTTCATAGGTGGACAGGGTTTCATCCGTGAATTCTATAGGCACTGAAACGATCTTTGCTAATTCCCCGCCAAACTCACGTGCCTTTTTTTCACTTTCACTTTCGGATACTCCGATAATAATTTTCTCTACTTTATAGTCTTTTATAATTTTTGCTATTTGGTTCATAAATATATCTCGCGTAAAAACAGCCAGAGGTTCAGCCAATCTCCCTGCCGAAATGGCAACGCCGATTTTAACCTCTCCCCAGTCTATGCCAATAATTGTCATTGATTTTTTGGACGCACAGGCGAAATTTTTGCCCGGACGATCAAACGCTTTGGCCTTAAGGGGTGCCCGGGCGGCACACACGTTACCAAAGACAAGTATGAATCGGATATATTTTGCTCCAGAATCTGTATGTCCGTGGGCAGAACTTCAAATTTATCCTCCACGCGGTAAGCATAAGTAATGCCGTCATAATTGATAATTATTTCGGCACCTTTTTTAATTTCCGGCAAGGTGGAAAAGATTGTCAGATAATCTTTCGGGTTGAAAAACTGGGGCAAAATTGAGTGCCCAAAAACCACGGCATTGCCCTTTTTGCCGGGAAGTGCCGTGCCTGGGTACTGGACCAGGGATTCATCTAGGTCCTCGCCGCCAATGCGCACCGTGGCGTTTTCAATTTTGAGGCTGGGGATGGAAAGCAAGTAATACTCAACTCCCAGATTTTTATTTTCGACGGGGTGAGAATTGGGGAACCAGTTTTTGGCCTTGGTAAAGTCTATGCTTTCGCCGCTTGCGGCCCAGACTTCGCCTTCGGGAATGGGGGACAAATATTTGGAGCTTCCGGAGGCATTTAATTCATACAGCAAAATCGGCACAAACACATATACCAAAAGCCCAAATCCCAAAACCGCACTCAAAAACCCAAGCCATTTTTTCATGTTAATAATCAGCAACTACCTCAACCGTTGTGTGTGAATCGATATAAGGAATAACGCGTAGCCGTCCGGGCAAAGGCGGGCTGATTTTGACTTCGGCGCGGGTAAAGCCGGGGATTGTTTTAAGATAATCTTCAGCCGCGGTCTTGCTTTTGCCGGAAATTTTATCCACAATTGCATCCGGGTCCACATCGGGTAAAAGATTGGCGGTGAAGCCAATATCAAACTCCCACTCGCCGTCGTCTGTATCAATTAAATCATAATCAAATTCCAGCTGCTCGTCGCGCATGACAAAGCCCTCGGGGGCACTCCCTTCCAAAAGCTTTTTGGCCAATTCATTTAGCTTGCTTCTTTCCGCAACCAGGCCGGTGATACGAAGCTCCATGTCCAGTTTCACCTCATTGGCCTCGTCGCCCTCACTGTGGTTAAAGTTAGTGCTTGTCCTTTTGCTTTGGATTGTATCCGGAATAAAGACCTGGCTTTGGGCAATTTCCTGTTCAATCTTACTTCTGCCTTTGCCCTCAAGTTCCTTTAACAAGTCTTCGCTCAAGGCATCCATATCTGCCCTTGACACTGCAACAATTTCTTCGCTGGAGCCGCCACTAAAATCCTCCTCGGAAACCGCATCCACCTCGCTTTTGGGATAATTACCCACTACAAAGGTTTCGCCTTTGGCCAAATTATAATCCGCGCCAATGTCCGCGGCAGTCACATTTACACTTGCCGAGCCCGGGGATGATGGGCTTGAGGCCTCGGGCACCACTATGTCCTCATCAACCGTAAAGCGCAAGTCATTGGACCCCACTATGGTCATGCCGGCATCAATCTCTATTTCTACAGCCGTGCCGTTTCGCAGGCTCACCTTGCCTTTGGCTTCTTCGCCCACAATCTTAGTGCCGGTTGCCGAGCGGGTTTTATTGCCAGAAACTGTCACCGTGACGATTTTCGCCGGTACCACAGCTTCCTGCACATTTAAATCCTGGGCAGACTCATCAAAAGTAACTCTTTCCTTGTGCTCCAGGTTTTGGGGCGCCACATACACGGCAACCTGGGCTTTGGGCACCCACCACCACAAAGCTCCCATAACCACGATTAAAATCATGGACAAAATAATTGCAATCATAAAAAACCGCTTTCTTGGGTGAAGTGGCAAGTTGGACTTAGGAAGCGAGTGAGTACTACGTCGAGGAAAGGGTATTTTGGCCAATAACCCTGATACTTCTTTCAAAGGGTTGGAGATACGACGCTTGGAGGGCTGATTGTAACTTGCCCCCAAGTTATTTTCCTGATTTGTTTCTATTGCCTGGTTGAACTCGCGCACATCTTCGCCCAAAACAAATCCCAGCTCCTCGGGCGTAACCTCGCTGCTGGTTGTCAAGGCCGGGTCGGGCACCTGAGTATTCTCGACAGCCTCCTCTTTTTTTTCCTCGCCGTCAACTGTGATTGCCTTCACTTCTCCAAGCTCGGACCCACCGGCCAGGCTCGTAGCAATGATTTTACTTTTCGGGTCAACAATTTCAATTTTTGGCGTATGCAAAAAGTGCACTTTTTCCTCGGCGCGGCTTAGCCAATCTTCACTTATCAAGTTTTGCCGCACGTCTTCAAGCTCCTCCACTTTGCCGTTATAAAGCATGATGCGCGAAGGCAAATGCTCCGGGGATTTAAAGCGCGCAAGCCCCTCCACCACGTCATCCACTATGGAGACACTGCGGCCCACTTCCACCGTGCCCACCAAATTCCCCAGCCGAAAGATGGTCAGATCCAGGCTATTGGCACCTACACCGATGATGATGCCGGTCAGGGGTGAACCCTCATCCACCTTGACATAATGGGCAATGGCCTCCGGTAAAACCACAAAACCACCGGGCTTTAAAGAAAGCTTGGTACAGATTTGGCGGATATAATCTAGGTATTCGGGCTTGATATTGCCCTCGGCCACCCAAGCGGGGGAAACACCAAAAACTGTTTGGCTCGGGTCAGGGGCATCTTCGGGGTAGCCTTCCGTGGCCTCGGACAAAGCATTGTTTGCAGCCTCCACCAAGTCACCCACGCTGCCCCAGGCAAAAGGCGTGCTCATGGCCATCACACGGATGCTTGCGTTTTCCATGGTCCATATTGCGGCAGAAAGCCAGTTCGGCTCAATAATAAGTGACCAATAGTAATTTCTTTTTTCTTCCATTTGGACAGTTAGCTTAAAATCTCGGCATAAATGCGCTGCACCCCAGCGCCGATTGATTTTTGTTTCTTAATTTTAACACGCCCTGCGATCTGTGATAAGTTTTGAACATGCGGGCCGCCGCAGACTTCGCGGGAAAACCAGTTAGAATCCTCCCCAATGGTGTAGACTTTGACTTGCTCGCTATAGCGCTCGCCAAAAAAAGCCAAAGCGCCGGAAGTCTTAGCCTGATTTAGACTCATCACCTGCATGCTGACAGGCAGACCCTTGGCAATCTGGTCATTTACCAAGCTTTCCACTTCTTGGATTTCCCCCGGGGTTAAAGGCGAATTATGGCTAAAATCAAATCTCAAACGCCCGACAGTGATATTGCTCCCTTTTTGGCTAATGTGTTCACCTAGAACCTCCCTAAGGGCAGCATGGATTAAATGAGTCACGCTGTGGAGCTTGGTGGTTTCCTCGCTTGCATCTGCCAGACCCCCTTTGAATTTACCGGCGCTTTGCATCCGCGACTTTTCCTGGTGCTGGGCAAAAGCCTTTTTGAATTCCCCCGCGTCCACCTTTTGACCTTTTTCTTGAGCCAGTTCTAAAGTTATCTCCAGAGGAAAGCCATAGGTTTGGTAAAGATCAAAAGCCGCTTTTCCATCTAGATTCGTCAGTTTTCTAAATTCACTCAGCCCTCTGCCCAGGGTTTTTAAAAATTTTTCCACTTCTGTGATAATCACCGGGGTTTTGCTTATATACTCAAAATCAGAAAGCGCAACTCCTGCCCTTAAGGCATGCATTTTAACCACAGCTCTGCGAATGAGCCGCCGCATAATATAACCCTGAAGCTTGTTGCCCGGCTCCAGGCCTTCGCGTGCAAGTGCCTCTGCAACGCGCATGTGGTCTGCAATAATGCGCATGGCAGCTCTAGCTTGTGCATCCTCCCCATATTTTCTACCAGACCAAACTTCCAGCTTTTGGACAAGAGCCGCATACACAGGGAGCTTAAATATGTCCGGCTCGTTATTAACTGCGGCGGTTAGCCTTTCCAATCCGCCTCCAAAATCAACATTTTTTTGGTGCAATTCTTCAAGCTTGCCATTTTTCTTTATATACTCTATAAAAACTGAGTTACCAATTTCCAAAAATCGCCCGCAGTCGCAATTGGGGTGGCACGTTTCGCCAAATTTTTTATCGTGCTCCACCTGGGTAAATTCATAAAAGACTTCACTGTCGGGCCCTCCGATTTCGCCTTCCGGCATACTCACAGGTGTACCCGCCCTGCTCCACCAGTTTTTAGCATCCCCATAGGCAAAAATGTGGCTTTCGGACATACCGAGTTTTTGCCAAATTTCAAAACTCTCATTATCACGGGCAACTTCTTTGTTTCCTGCAAAAATGCTCACATATAATTTCTCTTGGGGGAGCATGAGCACCTCAGTCAAAAATGCCCATAGCCAGGGGATTTGCACGTCTTTAAAATAATCTCCCAGGCTCCAGTTGCCCAGCATTTCAAAAAATGTTATGTGCCTGTTGTCGCCAACTTCATCAATATCCTGCGTGCGGATGGACGGCTGGGAATTAACCAAGCGCTTGCCCATGGGGTGCTGCTCACCCAAAAGATAGGGCACCAAAGGCTGCATGCCGGATGAGGTAAAAAGTGTAGTCGGGTCATTTTCCAAAACCAAGGGAGCGGACGGGATAAGCTTGTGCTTACGCGGGGCAGTAGCGAAAAAATCCAGATATTTTTGCCGGACGGTCTTAAGCTCCATGGGTTTGTGCATTATACATCAGTCATGAAATTATCCATTTGCCCCGTGGGTCTTCATTTTTTTGTGCTTTCTTCTACGAAACATTTCCACAATGCTAGTGAGCCGGCCAGGACTAATTAAGCCGCCGCCCAAAATGGCGTCATCCAAAAGGGAGTTTAAGCGCTTAAGTGCCCGACGCATGTCCATGATGATTAGCACCACCTGGAGGCCGACCACAATCAACAGAAAAGTCAAGGCAATGACCACAATGATCAGTAGTGTCTGGATGCTTTCCATATTTTTATTCTACATTAATTGATACCTCGACGGTTGTTTCTTTGTTCGAACGGGAAACGGCGCGAACAACCACTACCTCCGTTTGGTTTGTAACTTCGATTACTGTTTGGAAGCTGCCGTCTTTATTAACTATCGCCGGCTGATTATTGACCTTGACTGCCGCTTCCTTGTTGGTTTTACCTATGACCTCAATATTACCCTGGGAAAAAATTTGCCCGGTCTGAGGGGTTGTGACATTAAGCTCGGGCGGGCGGTTAAACGAATAATATTGATAACCCAAATACGAGCCCACAAATAGTATTACAGCCAAAACTCCTACGGCAAAAGTGACCCTTGGGCCCAGACGAAAACCCTCTTTTAGATCCGGCTGGGGGTTCACTGGCAGCTTTTGTGGGGGATAATCTCGCCGAAGCAAGGCCACTGCTTTATCCCTGTCAATGTCAACTGCGACGGCAATATTTTTTACAAAGCCCCGCACCACCGGAAACTCCGGCAGACTGTGCCATTTTTCTTTTTCAATAGCCTCGAGAAATTCTTTTTTAATTCTGGTTTCTTCCGCAAGCTCCTCAAGACTCATTTTTTTAAGCTTGCGGCCAGCCTTGATATACGAGCCTATAGATTTCATGTCAATAATTATCCTGGGCTTCTTCTTGGCCCAATACTTCGCTTGGAGATTTGATAAGCACCTCGCGCGGCTTGGAGCCTTCCGCATGGCTGACCACACCCGCGGCTTCGAGCTGGTCTAAAATGCGGGCAGCCCGCGAATAGCCGATAGACAACCGGCGCTGAAAAAACGACGCTGAAGCTGTGTCATACTGGCAGGCAAGCTCCACCGCAGTCTTGAAAAGCTCGTCCGTTTCACCATCCACTCCAGGGACAGTACTTGTACCCGGCTTGGGCATGGTCATCACTTCTTCGGTGTACTGAGGCTCAACGCCCTGGTTTTTCAAATAGCTCACTGTTGCCGTGATATCTTTGTCGGATAAAAAGGCTCCCTGGATACGCAAGGGCTTTGCCTGCTCGGGGGGCAAAAAGAGCATGTCCCCACGGCCCAAAAGCTTTTCCGCCCCCTGGCCATCCAAAATCACCCTCGAGTCCACTTGAGATGAAACCGCAAACGCTACCCTTGAGGGGATATTTGCCTTGATGAGGCCGGTAATCACATCCACCGAAGGCCGCTGTGTTGCCAAAATCATGTGAATCCCGGTAGCACGACTCATCTGGGCAATACGGGTAATGGAGTCCTCGACCTCCACCGGCGAAAAAAGCATAATATCGGCAAGCTCGTCGACCACAAGAACTAAATAAGGCAAAGCCTGAAAACCGCTCATTTCATTGTACCCTTCGATATTCCGAACTCCGGCCTGGGAGAATAACTTATAGCGTCTGTCCATCTCGCTTATCAGCCACCGGAGGGCCGAAATCACTTTTTCCGGCTCCACAATCACCGGAGTTATCAAATGGGGAATGCCATTATAGCCGGTAAGCTCCACGCGCTTGGGATCCACTAAAATAAATTTCACTTCCGAAGGCGAGGCGCGAAAAAGCATGGACACCAAAAAAGCATTCAAACACACGCTTTTACCCGAGCCAGTTTGCCCGGCAATCAGCATGTGGGGCATTTTGGCAATGTTGGCAACCATAGGCTTGCCGGCAACGTCCAGGCCCAAAGCCACAGTCAATTTGTCCGGGCTTTTTTGCATAATGTCTGAGCTTAAGATGCGCTTTAAGTGCACAAATTCCGGCATTTTATTAGGCAGCTCAATGCCCACCAAAGACCGCCCTGGGATGGGGGCTTCGATGCGGATCGTGCCCGTGGGCGCGGCCAGGGCGAGAGCCAGGTCGCGCTCAAGCGAGGTAATTTTACTGAGCTTGGTGCCCAGAGCCACATCCAATGCATACTGGGTGACGGCAGGCCCCTGGTTCACTTCAACAATTTGCGCACGAACACCAAAGGAATCAAGCGTTTCTTCAATTGTCTGAGCATTACCTTTGATGTCCCCGCGGTCGGCCTTGCCCATTTTATTTTCTTCCAAAAGCGAAAGCGGCGGATATTTCCACACTTTTTGTTCACCTGGGGTGTTACTAATTAACTTATCAGTGAAATCTCTGTTTGCACTGGCCGGGCTGCGGCTCTCTGCCGCAAGCGGCCGTTTGCTGTCTTTAACCAACATGTCGCGCTTTGTTTCCTCATCGCTATCCCCGCCCAGGATCTTAAACTCCCTTTTGTCCTTAAAGTTCAGGTTTTTATCCATGAGGCTCTCGCGCTCGCCCACCAAGTAGCGGCGGACTTGCTTTAAAAACTTGGCCATAAGAACAAGCACCTGGTCAAACGAAGTATTAAACATAATAATCAGCCCCACCAAGCTCGTGCCCAAAAGCACAACCACAGCGCCAGGCGAAGTGATCAAAGCCACCACTCCCTCCCAGGCACTTCTTCCAAAGACACCGGCCCGGCTCAAAGTGGCACTTGAAAGAAAAAAAAGCATAAAACCAATCAAAACATTTGCCTGGCCCAAAGGAAACTTAAGAGTGGAAATCAAAAAGCCCAAGCTCACAAGTAAAAAGGGGACAAAAATACTGCTCCAGCCCAGGTAATTAACCAAGGTATCGTTCAGGGTAATTAGAAGCGTTCCCTGGCGAAAAAAAGACACCAGGACCAAGGCTGCCATAGCCAAGATACCCACTTGGGCAATACCCCGGACAGTTTCTTTTTTAATCGGCAAGCTTTTTTGTGCTTTCGGCTTACGCCCGCGTTTCTTTCTATGCTTGGCCATACT
Source organism: uncultured Gammaproteobacteria bacterium (assembly GCA_964607795.1). Lineage (GTDB taxonomy): Bacteria > Patescibacteriota > Microgenomatia > UBA8517 > UBA8517 > DYGT01. Next base: position 9,115 of record CAZSLA010000016.1, on the reverse strand, counting down.
TCATTATACCTACTCTGCACGCCAAGAGCGACAACTAATTATACAGCAGAATAGGCATAGCCATAATAGTGCGAAAAAATGTTCTGATTAAGTGCAAACTAATTATACATTTTATGCCTTTGGCACAAATCTTTTTATGGATATCATAGCTCGACTACCACTGGCACAATCATCGGGCGTCGGCCGGTTTCTTCATAAAAATAGCGCTCAAGAAAATTCACGACTTCATTTTTGAGCTGATTTGTGTTAATCACCGGCTTTTTGCTAAGTACCTGCTCCAGGCGCTCTTGGGCATTTTCCAAAAAGCCTTTGGTTTCTTTTTCAAAGACAAATCCGCGGCTGATGATTTCCGGACTTGAAATTAATTTTTGCCTTGCCAGATCAAACTGTAAAACAACAATGGCAATCCCGTCTTGCGCTAAAATGCGCCGGTCGCGAAGAACAATATTGCCCACATCCCCCACCCCAAGCCCGTCTACAAGGACATTTTTAACATTTAATTTTTCAACGATTTTGGCGCCGTTTCTATCTAGCAGCACCACATGCCCGGGCATGAGTTCCAGCACATTTTGCTCCCTGACACCCATGGCTTTGGCAATTTTTTTGTAAGCGCGCATATGGCGGATTGTGCCGCCGATGGGGATGTAAAACTGCGGCTTTACAATACCCATCAAAAGCTTAATATCCTCCTGGCAGCCATGGCCGGAAACATGCAGGTCCTCCTGCATGTCATAATAATGCACATCCACACCCAACTCAAAAAAGCGGTCTACCAAAGAATCCACATTGGTTTTGGAACCCGGAGGAGCCGGATCGCCAGAAAAGATCACAGTATCCCCTTCTTCAACTGATAAAAATTTATGCTCGGCCATAGCCACGCGATACAAGGCACTTCCGGGCTGACCGTAGGAGCCAGAAATAATATAAATAATTTCCTTCTTTTTGAGTTTTTTTGCCTGCCTGGGGGGAATGACCGTTTCGCTACTGTAATGGAGCCTGCCCAAAGTACGGGCGATTTCCGCTTTTTTGACAATTGAGCGGCCGATCAAACATACCTTTCTCCCCTGGTTCCGGGCGACGTTTATCGCCTGTTGCATCCGGGAAATATTAGAGGAGATAGTCGTAAAAAATACCTGGCCGGTAGCTTTTTCCATCACGGCTTCAATGCGTGCTTGGATCAAGCTTTCAGATTCGGTATAACCCGGGCTTGTGGAACCCAAGGAATCCGAAGCCATACAAAGCACACCCTTGGCGGCAAGATTTGCGGCTTTGGTGATGTTAAACGGCTTGCCATCAACCGGCGTCCAGTCAAATTTATAATCCGAAACATGGAACAAATTGCCCGCCGGAGTTTCCAGGCAAAAGCCGACTGTGTCCGGCACCGAGTGCGAAACACGAAACGGTGTGAGGCGAAAGTTGCCCTCTTTGATGATATCTTTTTCTGGGTTAATCACATTGAGCTTGTATTTTTTAATACCGTAATCCTCTAACTTATCTTTGATAAAGCCCGCCGTGAGCTCAGTGGCATAAATGGGGACGTCAACTTCTTCCAACAAAAACGGTAAAGCGCCGAAGTGGTCTTCATGGCCATGGGTTATAAAAATAGCCTTAAGGCGTTTTTTATTTTCGCGGATATAAGTAAAATCCGGAATGACAATGTCCACGCCATGCATATCCGGGTCTGGAAAACCAACGCCGCAATCAATGATAATCATGTCACGGCCGCATTCATAAACATACAAATTCTCGGTCACGTTGGTCGTCCCGGACAAAGGTACAAATCTGATTTGCTTTTTACTAAGTCCCATCTTTTTTGTTACCAGGCGGGTAAATAATTTTTAACATTACCCGGGGTAATTTCAAAATGTTCTCCCTTGCCTTCGACAACATCCTTGGCCACTTTACGCACCATGGCCTTTACCGTGCGCTCAAGCGTACGGATGCCAGCATCATAGCCCAGGGGGCGGACAAACAAATGCCATACCTGATCACTTACTTTTATCTGGTCAGGACCCAAGCCGGACTCCTCCAAGGCGCGCGGCAAAATATATATTTGCGCGATTGTGGTTTTTTCTTCGTCGGTGTATGAAGGCATCTGAATAGGCTCGAGCCTATCCATCACTGCGGTTGCGATATTTGTGGTGTTATTGGCGGTTGCGATAAACACCACCTCAGACAGATCAAACGGAAAGTCCAAATAATGATCCACAAAAGCATGGTTTTGCTGCGGGTCCAAAAGCTCCACCAAAACTCCCATGATTGAGGCCCGGCCCTCATCTGTGACGCGATCAATTTCGTCTAAAAGAATCACACAGTTTTTGCTTTGAGTGTCTTTAAGGGCTTTGATCACCCGCCCGGGCTCAGCTTCGGGGTGAGCCCGTGACTGTCCCCTTAGGTCCAAGGGGCTGCCCATACCGCCAAAAGGTATACGGGCAATTTTTCTGCCTAGGGCGTCTGCCAAAGAGGCTGCAAAGGTGGTTTTACCCGTGCCCACCAACCCTACAAAGCACAAAATCGGGGCGCGGGTAGTGCTTTGCGCAGTCTTGCCCTTAAGCTGCATCACAGCTATGTATTCCAAAACTCTTTCTTTTAATTCATCCAGGCCATAGTGGTTTTTGTCCATGACTGCGCGCGCGTGAGTAAGATCCAAAATGTCATCCGTGTGCTTATTCCAAGGCAGAGCCGTGATCCAGTCAACATAGCGCGTCATGCTATCTATCTCCGGCAAAAACGTGGGAGAGCTGGCCAAAGCCTTCATTTGCTCCAAGCGGGTGTTCACGCGCTCCTTAAGCTCCGCGGGAAGCTCGGCCTCGGTTACTTTATTTTGTAGGGGGGAGATTAAATCTTGATCACTCACAATATAACTATAGCAGAAAAAAGAGGTCAGCGGCTGTAGCGCTTATTAGACTTTTTTTGTGTATCTACTAACCGGCTTGCCGGAAAATGCGGCCCGGAGGACTCGCTGCTTCTGCGCCTCTGGGATTTATGGCCGCCAAAATCGCGCCCCCGCGGTGGCCTACCTCGGCCTCCCATGCGCGGACTCCGGTTGTTTTCTTTTTCTTTGTCGCGCGTAGGATCCAAAATCATAGACAAATTGATCCTTCCCAGATTGTCAATTTCTTTTACCCGCACCTCTACTTCCTGGTTCAGAGAGACCACGTCTTCGGGATTTTTGACAAAGCCTTCGGACATATCTGAAATATGCACCAGGCCATCTTTGCCGGGCAAAATCTCCACAAAAGCGCCAAACGGCTGGATGCGCCTAACCGTGCCTTTGTAAATCTCACCGGCCTGAACCTCTTTGGTCAAAGACTCAATCCACTCCACCGCGCGGTCCACATCTTCTGCCTTCATCCCAGAAATGTTCACCGTCCCGTCGTCATCCACTTCCACATCCGCTCCGGTTTCCGCGATAATCCGCTTGATCATCCTGCCTCCCGGGCCGATCACTTCACCGATCTTTTCCGGATCAATGTTGATTGTTCTGATTTTGGGTGCATAAGTAGAAACTTTTTCGCGCGGCTTGGCAATGGTTTTGAGCATAGATTCCAAAATAAACAGCCGGCCTTCTTTTGCCTGACCAAGGGCATCACTTAAAATTTTCGGCGTCAGGTTCAAGGTTTTGACGTCAAGTTGCATAGCTGTGATTCCACTCTTTGTACCCGTTACTTTAAAGTCCATATCTCCATTAAAATCCTCAATGCCTGCTATATCACTAAGAACCGCCACTTTTTTGCCCTCAATCACTAGCCCCATGGCAATACCGGCAACCGGCGCTTTGATGGGCACACCCGCATCCATCAAAGACAAGGTGGAAGCGCAGGTGCTGGCCATGGAGGTGGAACCATTGGAGCTGGTTACTTCAGAAACCAAGCGAATGGCATAAGGGAAATCTTTTTCACTCGGGATCACCGGCATCAGGGCGCGCTCGGCCAAGGCCCCGTGGCCGATCTCGCGGCGGCTAGGGGAGCCGACTCTGCCTGCCTCACCCACGGAATAAGGCGGCATGCTGTAATGATGAATATAGCGCTTTTCCTCCTCGCCCTCGGCAGTTTCAATTAACTGGCCCAAAGACGGCGAGCCCAAAGTGGTGATATTTAATACCTGGGTCTGGCCTCGGGTAAAAATTGCCGAGCCGTGCGTCCGCGGGAGAACACCCACTTCTGAGCTCAACTGCCTGATTTCCGTGTGCTTTCTGCCGTCCGGGCGTTTACCCGCAAGGATCATGCCACGGATCTTTTTGGTCACAAGCATGTCCACCAAGTCACGGGCCTCGCGGCCCACTTCATCGCCCAATTTTTCGCTAACTGCTTTTTTTAGTTCAGTCAATTCGCTTGCTCCGCCTTCTTTTTGGGCAAGGCTAGTAATGATGGATTCAAGCTTGGCATCCACAAGCTTACTGACTTGCTTTTCTAAATTCACATCCACTTTTGCCTGGGGGACTGCTTCTTTTTTATTACCCACCTCTTTAACAAAGTCATTGATGAAACTGATGATTTGCTGGGACTCTTTAAAAGCATATTCAATCCCGCCCAAGATTTTTTCTTCAGACACTTCATTGGCCTCTGACTCGATCATAACCACGGAATCTTTGGTAGACGATACAATCAAATCCATGTCAGAAAATTCAAGTTCGGACTGACGCGGATTGATAAAATAGGCATCCTCCCTGATACCAACGGACAAAACTCCAACAGGCCCGCTCCAGGGGATGGTTGAGGAGGCAATCGCGGCACTGACCGCAAGCGGAGCAATAAATATCGGGTCATTTTCCATATCCACAGACAAAACGGTCACAATCACTTGGACGTCTTTTTTGTAAGCTTTCGGAAACAAAGGCCGGATGGAGCGGTCAATGAGCCTTCCTTTTAAAATCTCATCGTCGCTTGGCCTGCCTTCGCGCTTTACCCAACGGCTGCCTTTGATGCGGCCACCAGCATACAGCCTTTCCTGGTACTCCACGCTTAAGGGGAAATAATCAAGCTCAAGCGCGAGATCCGCGGCAACAACAGTTGCCAAGACAACTGTTTCACCGTACTGGGCAAGTACCGCCCCGCTTGCCTGATTGGCAATTTTACCCGTTGAAAGAGTGAGGGTACGCCCCCCCAGCTCTATACTTTTTTTAACTTCTTTCATTTATTATTCAGTTCCTATATTATTTAATGCCTAGTTCTTTGGTCAAAACTTTGAAGCGATCCTGATCTCTTTTTTGCAGATACACAAGAAGCCTCCGCCTTTTGGCAACCATGCTCAAAAGCCCGCGCCTGGAATGAACATCTTTTTCGTGCTCTTTTAAATGCTCTGCAAGTTTATTAATTTTAGTAGTCAGAAGCGCAATTTGTACTTCCGGAGAGCCTGTATCTCCTTTCTCTCGGGCAAATTTTTTAATTATGTCTTGTTTTTCTTGTTTGAGTAAAGCCATAAGTCATGAGTTGCTGAGAAAACGGCGTCTCACCGCAATCCCTGCCACACATCGGTTTGTATCATATCATAGCAGGATTGTTTGTCAACAAAAAGATGCCAAGGCATTGATTATCTAAGATATACTTGTTCCCTTGTAGATTTTTGGCTGGGTCCAATCTTTGGGAGTGTCATCAACCTTTTCTCCTTCGGGATTATCGGTTTTACCTTCATGGTATGACCGGGCGGGGATATTACCCTGGGGGAACTTTTTTGCGGAAACTGCCGAAGCGGGCGTAGCACCCGCCTGCATCAGGAGCGAGGCCAGCTCAAAGGTACCAGCCGTTACATTGTCATCAGCAAAATTACGCGAGCCGGCATAAAGGCCCATCAGCAAGTTACTTGCAATATCCTCACTAAAGCTATCCATAAGCCCGGCAACTATTTCGGCAATGCTTGAGGCTTTTTGCACAAAAGATATGACTTCGCGCTCGAGCTTAAGTTCATTTATTCCAATGTGGGCAAGCTCAATGCCGGTTAATTCCTCGCGGTTAAGCTGGGGAAAGTGCCCGCTGTGCGCCCCGCCGATGAGGATCGCAAGCTCTGCGCTTGTACCTGAATAGCTAATCTCCACATTCCCCTGGGTCGGTGGCTTTTCACCCGGTTTGGGAATAACTATGAGTTTCATTTGGTTGTTGACAACATCATAAGTCACGCGCTCGATTTTTTGCGGATCATATTCTTTCAAAGAAAAAACCAGGTTTTTGTTTCCCATGTCCTGGGAAATTTTGTTTACGCCCACAAGGCGGTTAAATTGTACGATCATAGGGCTAGGGCAATTGATTACTACGTCCTTTTTTTCTTTTAAACAAAGGTAAAGCGCCAGGCCACTGGCCACTTGGTCAAAATAAGGGTCTTTGGGTAGAAGAATCAAGATCGATTGCTTTTTGCTTATAAGATTATTAAATGAGTCTTTCATAGCCTAGTTTTATACGGCCGATAGTATCACGTCGCCCGGGCCAAAAGCAATTTGAGGCTTAAAGATAATACCACATTCCTCTCCAGATCGCGCAAGCTCAATGTTTTCTTTACCGCGCTTAAGCGAAGTTATTTTTGCTTTGCCCAGTTCTATACTTCCACGCATGATAATTATTCTGTCGCCCTTTTTAATCTCTCCTTTTTGCACCCGTGAGCCCGCTACTTTGAGCTTTTCGTACGGGAAAATGTCCACAATCACGGCCTCACCTGTAGCATGAAGCTGCTTGGCTTCCACCAGCTCAGAAACCCTATCCAAAAGTTTATAAATAATATCAAAGGCCTCAATCTTAATGCCCTCAGTGATTGCCAATTTTTTAACATTAGCCGGGACTTTAGCCTCAAAAGCAAGAATCATGGCGCCACTGGTCTTGGCAAAAAAGACGTTTGATTCGGTGACTTCGCCCACGTCGGCATCCAAAACCACAGCCCCTTTAGGAAGGCTCCCCAAAAGGGCCTGCAAAGCGCCGTGGCTGCCGGCTTTGACTACAAGACCCAGCTCTTTCTCAGTCACTTCCGCTGCCGAGACCTTAAGCGCGGGAGTGCCCTCACTCGGAGTATAGCCTGCTTCTGCCTGCCTCAGGCGCTCGCCCACTGAAGGCAAACTGGAAAAGCCCAAAATCAAAACCGGAATCCCGGGACCGACCTCTTTGACAGGCTTATTTTGGTGGTCAAAAAGCCCGCGCACGCGGCCAGACAAATTGTGGGTCACCAAGGTTTGGCCGATTTTCAAAGTGCCATTTGTGACAATCACAGACACTACAGCCCCCCGTTTGTCTTTATTGGTTTCGATGACTATGGCCTCCAGACTGCCCTCGGGGTCCGCCGCGACTTCCTCGACCTCGGCCATCAGCTGGATCAGTTCCAAAAGTTCATCCAAGCCTTCCTTGGTTTTGGTGGATGTCTTGATAAAAGGTGTCGTACCCCCACGGCCTTCAAACAAAACTCCTTCTTCTTCAAGCTGAGCCTGGGCGCGTTCAACATTTGCCGAGGGCAGATCAACTTTAGTAAAAACCACTAGCATCGGACTTTGGGACTCACGAATATAGGTCAAGGCTTCTTTTGTCTGGGGCATCACACCATCGTCGGCAGCGACAACCAAAAGGATAATATCCGCAACTTTGCTGCCACGGGCGCGCATCGCGGAAAAAGCCGCATGCCCGGGAGTATCCACAAAAGTAATCGGACCGTTTTTGCTCTGCAATACAGAAGCACCGATCCCCTGGGTGATGCCGCCGGCCTCACGGCTTTGGATATTGGTTTCTCTAAGGGCATCCAACAGCGAAGTCTTGCCGTGGTCTACGTGCCCCAACACCGTCACAATTGGTTGTCTTGATTTTTTCATAATTAGTTAAAATAGCCTGTTTATTCACTATTTTAATTTTCAGATGATTCATTACTTGTATCTTCGGGGAGTGCTTCTTCCTCCCGTTCATCTTGTTTTTTTTGAGTTTCTTCCCGGGTATTTGTTGTAAGACCCTCACCGTTTCCTTCAATTTCAATTTTCCAACTGGTAAGTTTTGATGCAAGACGGGCGTTTTGCCCATCTTTGCCAATGGCCAAAGAAAGCTGGTCATCCGGCACGGTCAAAACCACGCTTTCCGTATCCTTGTCAAACTTCATGTCCAGGATTTCCACCGGAGCTAGGGTGGCTTTGATAAATTCTTTATCGTTGTCGCTCCAAGGCACAATGTCAATACGCTCACCGCCAAGTTCATTTGTGACGGCTTGTACGCGCACGCCTTTTTGGCCCACACAAGACCCCACGGGGTCTACCCCTGGCTGCGCGGAAAACACGGCAATTTTTGTTCGCACCCCAGCCTCTCTGGCAATATCTTTTATTTCCACGCTGCCCGAGGCAATTTCGGGAACCTCACGGGCAAAGACTTTTTCCACAAACTCCCTGTCCCCACGGGATAAAACAACCTGCTTGCCCCTCGGGGTTTCCTCAAGGGCTTTTAACAAAAAGGTCAGCCGTTGGCCGGGATTTAGGCGCTCGGTGGGAATGCGCTCCGAGGCCGGCATTATACCCTCGGTGCGGCCCAAGTCAACGCGGACATTTGGCCCATCAAAGCGAAGGACAATGCCGGAAATAAGGCTACCCACGCGACTTTCAAACTCATCCATGACGACACCCTTTTCGGCTTCACGGATTTTCTGATGAATAACTTGTTTGGCGGTTTGAGCGGCAATACGCCCAAATCCAGGCGGGGTAACGTCTTTTTTTTCATCTGGTTTTTCAGGATCCCAAGATAAAATTCTGGCCTCACCCGTGATTTTATCAATTTCTGCATCATACTCAAGCTCGTCCACCTCAATCCCGTCTTCGCGAGCATCGCGCTTGTAAGCCGCCACATAAGCCTGGCGGATAGTTTCCAAAATCACGTCCGGATCCAAGCCACGCTCGGTAGTAATGGCCTTTAAAGCTTGTGCAAATTCTGTTCTTGCTGTTGCCATAATGTTGCTAATATGCCGCTAATAAAAAAGGCGGGCACGCGTCCCACCATCCTTTTCTTTGGCTATTGTACCCTCTGGCTATCTACAAAGTCAAACACGTTTGCATCCGTGGATACTCAGGGGTTTACTGAGAGCTAAGCCGCACCTGGAAAGCTTGAATTTGGGCCGAAAGACCTGCTTTTTGTGCAGTAAGGGAGATGGTTGAGTCAGGGTAAAGGGTGGG
>CAZSLA010000015.1:0-20949 GCA_964607795.1 uncultured Gammaproteobacteria bacterium | reverse complement strand
TTCAGTGTGTTGGTCCAAGAGAATCTTGGTTATATTAAGACTTGTACTGCTCCCCGGGTAGGATTCGAACCTACGACCTTAGAGTTAACAGCTCTCTGCTCTACCGCTGAGCTACCGGGGATTGATACTCAAATGTGTCCAAAGATTATAGCATTTAAATTCCTTACTTTCTAGCAAAAAAGCCTTTTGTTTGTGAGTAATCAGTTTACCAGCTCCTGAGCAAGATACTCCTTGATTTGGCCAAAATTGCCTTGGCCTGCCTTTGGTTGCAAAATATATGCTCTCTGGGGGCTTGTGGAGTTGATAAGCACATTTTGGTCTGACAAAGTAATATTTTTCAGTGTATAGCCACGGGTTTCAGGGAATTTGGTTAAAAATGCCAAGATTGCCTCTGACTTTAGATTGGTAGTTACCGAATTTGCATAGTTTTTGATAAAGCCGGGTACGTCGTCCAAAGCACCGAGCGACAAAACTTTGTCTTTGATGGCCGCCAAGACTACCATTTGCCTTTGCGCCCGGGCAAAATCTCCTCCATGCTCATTGGAGTGGCGGGAGCGGACAAACTTCAAAGCCGTCTCCCCATCCATGTGGTTTTTGCCGGCGTCAAAATGCAAATGCTCATAGCGACACGCAAATTGTTTTTCCAGCTCAAATCCGCTATAGAGCGCGTGAATACGCCCCATTTCAGAAGGATCTTTGCCGCAAATGTTATTTTCTTCGCCTTTGATCGGGTAATAATAATCATCAAAGGCAACTGGCACTTTCACTTCTATCCCGCCCAAAGCATCAATGGTTTTGGCAAAGCCGGAAAAATCTACAGCAATCACTCCATCCACTTGTTTACCGGTTACTATTTCCACCACATCTCCCACCAGCTTTTGTGCACCCTCCTGGCCACGGTATTGCGTCTGCTTTAAGGGGTATTTATCATCCATACCAATTGCATAAGCGGCGTTAATTTTTTGATACTCACCCTGGTCCGAGCGTACGGGAATTTCCACCCATAAATCGCGCGGAATGGAAATAATTGTTATATCTTGGCTTGCAGGATCTATATTGATCAATTTAATAACATCTGTCAAAAAGCCACCATCGTGTCCTGGACCGCCATAACCCAAAAGAAGGATGTTAAAGCTTGGGTCCTCGTGTACCTCAATTTGCTCACTATACTGTTGCATCTTCTCTTGATCATAGGCCGTAATATCCGTTCTGTCCGAGCTTGCGCACAGCAAGAATATGGTTGCTAAAGTTGAAAAGATAAAAACAATAACTCCGATACCGGCAATTAATAATATTTTATGAAGTTTAATTGGCATTGACATAAAATTCTTAGGCATCATTATTGATTGTACATTACAATCCACTCTTGCAACCGGCAACTAAACTAAGTACTATTGTGGATATGAATAAAGCCATCTTGGGTTTTATCGTTGGCATTGTAATTGTTTTAATTGCAGGGCTATTTTTGTTTTCAGGAGAAAAAAAGCCGGAAATTTCTGAGCTTCCCCTTCCTGATAACCACGAATATTTCTGGAGTACTACTTGCCCTCATTGCGCAGCGGTTAACGAGTTTATGCAAAACTGGGAACACACAAGTGAATTTACATTAGATAAATACGAAACCTCAAATCCGGCAAATGCAGGCCGCCTACAAACCCGTGCCCTTTCTTGCAGCATCCCGCCTTCACAAATCGGAGTACCATTGATGTTTACTCCTCAAGGCAAGTGCATAGTTGGCGACCAACCAATTATTGATTACTTAAGTACTTTGTATCCTGATGAAGAAAATAACTAAATTTTTATTTTTCAGTTTCTCTTTGATAATTGGCCACGCTCTATTTGTTTCCCCTGCAAAAGCTGTTTGCCCTGTTTGTACCGTGGCTGTGGGAGCAGGCTTGGGGCTTTCGCGCTACCTGGGCATAGATGACGCCGCAAGCGGAGTCTGGCTTGGGGGATTTATTGTGTCTTTGGGTCTGTGGAGCTCCAATTGGCTCAAGAAAAAAAATATTAATTTTTCTAATTTAGAAACCGTTTCCATATTGTTTTGGCTTGCTTTTACTCTTATTCCCCTTAAACTTGGCGGCGTGTTGGGTCATCCTCTTAATACGCTATTAGGAATTGACAAGCTTTTTTTTGGCATTGTTTTTGGAATAATTGTTTTTATATTTAGCATGTACGCTGACAAAAAAATTAAACATATCAAAGGTAAACAACTTATTGATTTTCAAAAAGTGATGCTGCCAGTATCTATGCTTTTGACAGCAAGCATTATAATGTTTATTGTAACTGCATAAACACAAGTCTATAAATGGCAAACAAAAAGGACATTAAAAATCTTCTTGACAAAGTCGAGGAAGTTACAAAGCAAAAAGATCTTGATCTTTCCTCCGGGGAGGATCTCTCTGTGGGCATTATGAATCTTATTTCCATCGAAGAACATTTGTTTTTTACAGCCCAAAAAACTAAAAATAAAAAATATTTGGACCTCTTAAATGAGGTGCGCGTTATGCGCACTGAGTTACTTAAGCGCATTATCAAAGATTATGAGGGTGAAGTGTGGTGCATTTCCAAACACCTTTTGGCTGCCTCAATGCGCGTCATGGAGGTGGGAACCAAAGAGCTTAAAAAGGGAAACCGCGACGACGCCTGGGATCTTTTTGCAAAGGCTTACAAGCTTTATGGGCTTTTTTGGGCGATAAATTTAAACGCCATCGACCCCAAAGACGCTGCCAAAATCAAGTCTAACGATACAATTAACTTTATTGATGAGAAGGGAAAGCATAAAGGTAACCCCTCAGTGTTTGATAAATTGGGGGATTTAATTAATAAAGCCATTGACTGTTGCCGAGAGTGATTACTTCAAAAAAACACTCGCTCAATAGTCAAACATAAATCACTATAACAAACAGGGGAGAGCTTTTAAAGCAAAAGTCAAAAACATATTCACTCACTTAAAGCTGGCGTAATTTTAGAGAGGCAACCTATAAAATAATTGCCCTTATAGATCCGAGTAAGAAATCCACGGGCTAAAGTCCATGGCTTTCTTGGCTCTATCTGACTATTCTACATCTCTACATCCAACGCACTAAAGCGCGTGGCTTTATGAGCAGATATAGTAAATACCCCCAAAATGAAACAATAAACCGATCCAAACCATAGATAAAATCGGATATTGTCTTTAAAAAGTCCTTATCGTCTTCTTTTTGTGAAACAGCCTCACCTAAAACTGCTGCATGGCTCCCTTTTTCGTCATAAAAATGAAGCTGCACTTTGTTGTCATCAGCATCCAGCCCCTCCGATTGCCCAATAAGCTTGGCCTGGCCCTCACGTTCCTCAGGAGTAACTTCTTCGGGAAACACTAAATAAGAAGCTGAAGACAGCTCCTTTAAAACATTGGTACCCTTGCCATCATTAGCTAAAACCAAAGAACTCGGTAAAAATTCGACTTTGGCAACTCCTGTACCAATCGCTTCAAAATAAAAAGTCGCAAATACTCCGCCCCTATCGCTGTATCCAGGATTTGGCAACCCGCCAGAAATCCTGGCATAACCATTAACATTATCGATTTCTTTCTGGACAAAAATGTTTGCAAATGAACCCTTAGTAGTAATGTCCACAACTCTCAAAATCAAAGGGTCAAACCCTATGTCCGCTTGAATTGCATTAATTGTATCTTTTATCCCCACCACTTCCACTTTCATAGGAAATACTTCATAAAGCCTGTGCTGACCATTTGCAGGAAACATAAAACTAACTGTTTTTTCTGGTTCGCTAAAAACATAATTATTTATTAAATATCCCTCAAACAAAACAGCCAAAAAGGAAAATACAGTAAAAAATGTGATTAACGCCGAATTTAAAAGCACACTTCTAATGCTTTCGGGATTCGTCGGCACGCCCTCCATAACTTCTTTTTTGCAAAAACAGCAATAGCCTTTACTTTTTATTTTTGCTTTACAAACAAAACATGGGGTACTGTTTGGAGAAACCATCCACCAAAAAGGATATGCAAGAGCAACAAAAAAACCAAAAATTGAGATTAGGTGGACAATCACCCAGGAAGAAAACAAAAAAAGTACAAGTTTAGTTGATAAACCCACAGTCTGTTTAATTTTTAACATTTAAGTCTCTATCAACATGATACATTAAAATCGAAAAGTCTATTAAATTACATTTAATATCATCATTTAGATCACAACGGTGATTTCTGTTTCGGAAAAATTCTATCCACTTACCCACAACATCAGCTATTTCAAACCGCTCTATAAAACCGTCCCCATTTCCGTCTAGTATAAACAAGTTTTTGTTAACTCCTCGCGGTCTTTTAATTGCGGGAACAATTACGTTGGTTATCAGTTGTCCGGTTTCTACTTGTGCACCGCCCGATCTTGAGATAAATCCACCATCTGTTTCTGTCTTCCTTTTGCTCTCTGGTGTATTTGTAGCAGAAGGTGTTGCAGTTGGGGCCACACCGAAACAATTGTCTGTCTCAAATTCACAAGCATAAGTACAATACAAACTACCAGCAAAAAAGCCTAATTCTCTGCAAGTACTCCCTCCTAAATCACCCCCATCACAATCTTCAGGGAATTCCGCCACTCCATCTCCACATACGCTTATCCTTACAGTAACATTGATATTTTCATCAACAAATTCTTGCGCGTTTAGCCTTGAAGTTATAAAACCAATATAACTAAATACAATCAGCAATACAAAAGATAAAGAAACGACAAATATATGTAAAGATGCTTTCATCCATCCTTTTTTTCTTCTTTACTTTTTATCTCAACAGTCCCTTTCTTTGGTTTTTTAAGACCCACGTCGATATTAAAAAATCTTTTAGAGATTACGAATACTGATGCCAAAACGACAAGTGCAACCATCCTCTGGGGCCATGGCGAGTAAACCTTCCACCAAGAAGCTAATTTATAATAAATCCCTTGTAAAAAATTCGCCGGTTCTACAGAAAAATAAAGTTTTGCTGCTGCCGCTACACCCACAGAGGCAGACCCCTGATCCGATATCTTCGTTGGAGAGCCCTCTAAATATACAAAATAATTACCAGGTTCTACTTTAAGAGGTAAATTAAGATTTATTGTTACCACCTGAACTTCTCCTGGCTCAAGGTAAAAATTTAACGGGAAAAATTCAAACCAGTCTTTTGGAGGTTTTAAATCTTCCTGGTTTTGGTGATACCCGACCCCTACTGCATAATCAGAAGCCACGTCTCCTGTGTTAATAACGCTTAAAGAAGGTAGTTCGTAAATCATCCCGGGTTTGAGTTTTTCGTCTATCTGAATTTTCCCAGTCCCCACGCCCACACCCAATTTAGAATTCACAACTGAGGGAAAAAGGAGTAAATTCCCCAGGAAAAAAATTACCCAGACATATTTCATATAAATAGATTATATCAAAAAACAGGAAAGTGCGTTTAAGATATAGAAGCCAACACCGTTACCGTAATCGTCTGCTCTGTATATTTCGACGTACTGGTTGGGGTACCCACCTGTAAATCAAAAGTCTGATTGCCAGATGCCGTCACGCCCGTTACTAAATCAACATATGATGGAGATATCCCAACCGACGTCCATGTAGGACTTGTATCACAGTTAGATGTACAAGACTTCATTGTGTAAGTTTCAGAACCTGCCGTAGAACCTAAAGCCCAGTCTGTAGTGTCTGCAGCCTTAATTTCAAAATCCACAGTAATATTGCCGTCGTTAGTGGCTGTTTGAGAATCATTTACGCCATTTGTAGTTGTATCCTTCGTAGCACTTGTAGATAGCGTACCAAAAGCAACAGACCCGTCAGAAACTGAAACTGAAATATTCTGTACGGTTACCGTAGCAGATACTGTATCTGTCTGAGCCAGTATCGGCTCTGCAAATACAGAAAAGAACAAAACAAAAGCAAGAAATGGAATTATCTTTACGAGCATTGCAATAATAATAAATTATTTTTTAATTAGTTGTCAAGCGCATCATTGTGCAACAGCCTGCACAGTCACGTCCGCTGTCTGCTGCCCATAACAACTTGAAGAGGATGGAGTGGTCAAGCGTAATTGAAAATTAACAGTCCCGCTTACAGCCACACCTGTGTCCAACGACTGATAATTAGTGGTTAATGCGGTATAGTTTGTGGGGGGAGAGGCACAATCAAGGTCCGTATCATTACAAAAGCTATGTACATATTGATTGGAACCGCTAGTAGACGAAAGCGTCCAACTGCACCCTCCACCGCTTGCATCTTGGCCTTTTATATTTAAATTTACAGAAACATTGCCGTCATTAGTCGCCGTCTGCATATCATTCAAATCTCCGGAAAGGGTACTTTTTGAAGTACTAACTGGTAAAATACCATAGGCAACAGATCCGTCAGAAACTGAAACTGAAATTGTAATAACTGTCCAACTTAACAAGCACTTGCCAGTATAACCCGCTCCGCCGCTAGTAGTCCCGCCAGACCTGTTTCCGCCGCCACCGCCACCGCCACCATAACCACCTGAGGGGATAGATCCAGCCTGACCACTTACTCCTCCATTGCCACCCGGCCCGCCACCAGTAACTGCCAGGGCTCCGCTTCCGCCGGAATTGCCCTGGTCGCCCGCATTTCCGTTCGAACCTGTACCTGCCGACCCGCCTCCGCCTCCGCCATATGAAGACCCACCTGCACCCCCGGATCCTCCTGTATAGGAGACGTTACAACCGCCCGTACAATTGCCGGATCCTCCCGACCCACCGGAACTTCCATTATCACTTCCCTTGCTCCCACCTGTAGCAGTAACATTGATCGAACTGTTTCCAGTAAAAGACGAACTACTGCCATTGGTAGCAGAAGCTCCTCCCGTACCTACTGTAACCGTATAATTATTTCCGGAAGTTACGGGAATAGAGAGCTTTTTTGCATAACCACCCCCACCGCCTCCACCCCCGCCACCAGCGTTTTTTGTGGTACCCCTTCCGCCTCCACCCCCGCCACCCCAACATTCAACATCTACACTTGTAACTCCGGTTGGGGCAGTCCAGGTGCCACTTGAGGTATACAGCTTACTATCTGCCAACACTTCACTTACTCTGGGAGGAATTTCGGGATATTTCCAAACTACAGGCCAACCAACAAACAACCATAATATTAACGAAGGTACTAAAAAAACCTTTCGACCCGGCATTACCCCATTATATACACACTAATACCTCAATTTCAGCCGGGAGCAATTAGTACCAGATAATTATTCCATAATTTTTGATAAAATGTGTGAGCTTGTCCAGGAAGCGATTTATTGCTATAGAGAAAAAATTTTTTAGTAACAAACTTGTTGCTGCGGGAGTAACAACCGAAGCACTCTATCTTTCATTTTATTTTTTTCTTCACAAATACGGCGAACTCAACCTACATATCCCTAGCCATTTAAATGTAGTGATTGGACATCTTCTTGCTTTGTATTTAGTATATTTTTGGATCCTTTTTAAGTCTAATTTTGACCAAAACAAAACAAAAATAATCTTTGTCCTTACCTTAATATTTCATTTAAGTTTTATGTTTACTCCTTTTTTTACTTCTAACGATTTACACTCGTATATTGCGGCAGGTAGAGTGGTCAACCACAATGCCAACCCATATTTGACTACTTACAGCAGTTTCCCCAAGGACGCATTTTATCCGATAATAAGTAATTTCTGGTCCACAAAAACGACGCTCTATGGCCCTTTGTTTTTATTAATTGCGAGTTTTATCAATGTACTTGGACACAATCATTATTACTTAACCGTGATTTTGTTCAAAAGCCTATTAATTGGCATAAACTTATTAAACATTTATCTCATCTACAAAATTACCCGCCTGGCAAAAGCTGTTTATCTATATTGTTGGCATCCCATAATCGTTTATGAACTTGCTGCCAATGCCCATAATGAATCTTTGCTCATATTTTTTCTTTTACTAGCTTTGTGGTTTGTAAAAAATAAGCATATTCTCCGCTCATTTTTCTTTTTATTGCTATCTGTTTTACTCAAGTATTCAAGCATTGTTATTGCGCCCTTGTATGTAGCAAGTTTGTTAAAAGCCAACATCACTGCCAGAAAAAAATGCTCCAACTTAGTTTTAATTGGCGCTGTGTGCTTGATGGTTGCGGTAATTGTCTACTGGCCTTTTTGGCAAGGCAAAGATTCTTTTATCTACTTACTTACCTACTATCGTGGTCAAACCATTAGCCCGTCGCTTGGCATATGGCTTTTAGACCAGGTCATGAGTTACACTTTGGCCTTTAAAATCAACAGCCTGCTTTTTATGGTTTTAGGGGGATTTTTGGGGCTTTGGTTTTTAATGAAAAAATATACTTACCACAGGCTTTTTGGTGCGTGCTTGGGGGTGTATATAATTTTTATTCTCACCAAGCTTAGCCTGGTTTTAAGCTGGTATTTAACCCCTATCATCGCTCTTTCCGCAGTGAACCTAAAAAAATACCAAAATATTTCTCTGGGAGTCACTTTTGCCATTGCAACATACCACTTGTTATTATATTGGTTTGTGAAGTGAGGGCTCTAAATCCTTATATTATTCCAAATAATCCTGCAGTTTTTTACGTCTGGAGGGGTGTTTGAGTTTCCTTAAAGCCTTGGCCTCAATCTGCCGGATGCGCTCGCGTGTCACCCCAAAAACCTTACCCACTTCTTCCAAAGTCTTGGGTTGGCCGCCATCAAGCCCAAAACGAAGTGTCAAAACCTTGGCTTCGCGCTCAGTCAGGGTGTGCAATACCTCATCTAAATGATCTTTCAAAAGCTGCTTACTTGCCGTATCCACCGGCGAGGGCCGTGTCTCATCAGCCACAAAATCCCCCAGTGTACTGTCTTCATCCTCGCCCACTTTGGTGTCCAGACTCGTGACTTCCTGGGAAATTTTAAAAATCTCACGTACACGATCGGCCGAAATGCCAAGCTCTTCGCCGATTTCTTCGGGCGTTGGCTCGCGGCCAAGGTCCTGCATCAGGCGTTGGGATGTGCGGTAGAGCTTATTGATAGTTTCCACCATGTGTACCGGAATGCGGATGGTGCGTGCCTGGTCCGCAATAGCCCGCGTAATTGCCTGGCGGATCCACCAGGTGGCGTAGGTGCTGAATTTAAAGCCGCGCCGCCAATCGTATTTTTCCACGGCCCGGATCAAGCCCTGATTACCTTCCTGAATAAGATCCAGCAAAGAAAGCCCGCGGCCAATGTACTTTTTGGCAATCGAAACCACAAGCCTCAAATTACTTTCAATTAATTTGTCTTTGTGCCGGCTTCTTGTGCTTTCCCCGCGCTCTGCGCGATCCTTATCAAAGCCTTTGGCAAGCTCAATTTCTTCTTCTGCTATTAAAAGGGGGTACTGGCCGATTTCCCGCAAGTACTGGCGCACCGGATCTGTGGTTTCCGGACCTTCTAGCTTGGCAAGAATGGCTATTTCTTGGTCAATATTAAACTTCTTTTCTGTATCCTCTTCCTCAGTGGTTACGGATTCAAAAACATCTATTTTATCGGCCAATAAAACACTATAAAATTCATCCAACTCCGGCAAGCGCTTTTCGGCATCAGGAAAGACTTGTAAAATATCTTCCTGCGTCAAAAAACCTTGCTTCTTGCCTTTTTTGACTAATTCTTCAGTAGCTTTTCGCAACATGGGGACAATAAAAAACTGCGAGCCTCACTCGCCGCAATTTATCTTATTATACACTCAAAATCCAAACTATCAAGCGCCCTCAATTTCGGACCTCTTTTGGCTTAGTGCGGCAAATTCTTCTTCATACTGCCGCAAAAGCTCCTCATTTCCCTTTGATTCGGCTTGCTTCATTTTACGGGTCAGCTCCTCCATGCGTTCGTGCACAGCCATGGCTTTTAGCCTTAAGGTTAATTTCTCAAGCTCGCGGCGAGGATCAAAGCCTCCTTTGCATAGATCCTCATGTAAATACAGCTCGTTAAACCCGCTTCTTAGCTCGGACGGCAAACTATGAGAAAAGGCCTGGGGCTCAAATTCCTGTTCTGCCAAAAATGCAATCAATTTGGCAAGTAATTTTTTAGTAAAAGGCCGGAGAAACAAAGCGGCAACTTCTGCATGCAAAAGATGCTCTGGGTCAGCTTGCAAAATTACAGCAACAAGCCGCTTTTCCAGACTCAAGCGGGCGTCTTCTGGTTCTGACATTTCTTCGGCTTCGGCTTGGATTTCATTTTTAGGAGCAGTTATGCGCTTCCGAACCGCTTCTTCATCCACACCAAGCTTAAAAGCAATTTTTTTAACATAGTGATCTTGAACAATGGTGTCTTCGATCCCGGATAAGATCGGGGACACTTCGCGGCTAATAGCTGCCTTGCCAGAACCAGTTTTTGCGTCATACTTGGAAAAAATCTGCTCAAACAAAAAATCCCACGCATCCTGGGCGTTTAAAATGGCTTTTTTAAAGCCGTCGGGATCGGCCCGGGCAAATTCATCCGGGTCTTTGTGTTTGCCCAACTTTGCCACCTTAACTGAAATTCCCATATTTAAGGCTGTCTGTATAGCACTAACCGCAGCCCTATCTCCTGCAAAGTCAGCGTCTAGCGCCATCACCCAATTTTTACTAAAACGGCTCAAAAGCCGAACCTGACCTTGGGTAAAGGCTGTTCCTTTGATGGCCACAATATTTTTTACTCCAATCTGCCAAGGGGTAAGCAAATCGAGCTCTCCTTCAACAATTACGATTTGGCCGCGCTTTTTAATTTCACTTTTGGCTGCATCAAGGCCATATACCACTTCACTTTTGTGATAACTTGCGGTTTCGGGCGAATTGATGTATTTACCGATATTACCCGTGTCATATTGGGGCAAAATCCGCCCGGCAAGCGCCAAAGTGCGGCCACGGTGGTCTTTAAGCGGAAAAATCAACCGGCCGCGAAAGCGCTCAACGGGGCCGTAGCTTGTGGTATAAACCAGCCCGGCCTCAACAAGCTCTGTTTCTTTAATACCTTTCTTTTTTAGCTGAGAAATCAAGATGCCGCTTTTTTCGGGCGCAAAGCCGAGTTCAAAAGCAGAAAGGGTACCGGGTTCAAGCCCGCGGACTTGGGTGGCATATGCCAAGGCCTCTTTGCCAAACGAATGTTTTAACAAAAGATAATGATAAAGACTGGCCGCCTGAGTATTGATTTCAATTGCCCGCTCTTTTTTGCTTTTTTGGCCAAAATTGCGATTTTCAAGCTTAAACCCAGCTTTCTCAGCCAACACCTCCAAAGCTTCACGAAATTCCAAACCTTCGTATTTTTCCAAAAAAGTAAACACATCACCTGCCTCGCCGCAGCCAAAACATTTATAGATCTGAAGCTCGGGGCTGACCATAAACGAAGGCGTTTTTTCCTGATGAAAGGGACACAGTCCTTTGTAATTGGAGCCGGCCTTTTTCAGGCTTATATGGGAGCCGATAATATCCACAATGTCAATCTTGTTTTTAATTTCTTCAACTTGATCTGTCATTTAGGCATATTATACCTTTCGTTCATAAATAAGCGAGATATTGTCGCTGTATATTTCTTCCCAGCCGTTATTTGGCAAGTATTCATATAATGAGAATTCATCTTCTTTTTTCGGCGTTATTAAATCAGTCAGCTTTTCAATAATATTTTCTCTATTATTTTCTTGGGGTAAAAGTACGTAATCGATACTATATTTATCTGCCTCTGCGTTAAAATCTTTATCCCCTTTTAATATATCCAAATAATCCTTCATTGTGTTATTGCTTTCAGACGCTGGGGCCCGGTCATACCGCCAGCTGGGCATGCGGCCGTCGATATAAACTTTTTCTCGCGGCAGCTTCCAGATCAGATAGCCACCCCAGTTATAAAGCGAGAAAATTCTGCCTTGTGGGTTATCTGATAAATACTCAGTTGCCCCTTTGGGATAAAAATTGGCCTCGACATTTGACCTGGCTCCGATCAAAGCAAAGCACGTTTGAACGAAAAATACTAGCACGGTTGCTACCAAAAAAAAATTGCCGGCAATTTTCAACCTTTGGCTTCCTAGTTTAACTTTTGCCACTTGCTTTCCCAGCAAACCGAAGCTCTTTAAAATTAACGGAGTGGCGGCTATAGCCCACAAAGGCACATGTCGGGTACTTGAAATTGCCTGGACAAAAAAGAACAAAGAAATAAATACAAAACTTTTTGGTAAACTGCGCCAATACACTTTAAGCGCCACCAGATAAATCGCCAGATAAAAAATGAATGGCAGGCTAAAAGACATAAAGCTCGGTTGCCACTCCTGGACCCGCCAGCGAAGAGCGGAGTCCGTAATTTGCATGTACACTTCCCACCAGGAGCGGTAAAAATAAGGCGTTATGACCGTTGCCAAACAGCTCAAAAGTAAAATTATTAACTTCTTTTTGTGGATCTTTCTTGGCTTGTATGAGCTGACCGCCAAGTCTATTGCCAAAACCACAATCAAAATGGCAAAGCTTCCGTGCACATTAGCCCACAACAGAGCCAACAAAGGAATTAAGCAAAAGAGTTTTTTAAAGACTTTATCTTCAATTAACCTTAATAAAACTGCAAGATAAAGCCAGGATTGCACCTGAGGGCGCACACCAAAATAAGGCATGATTGTGGCCAAAAACAAAAAAACCAGACCAAGATGATAATTGTTCAAAAATATTTTTCTTCTAAAACCTACCAAGAGGCAGGTCGCCAATAAAAGTGTAAATAAAATGACCAAGCTGTTATAGCCAAAAAGAGAGTTTAGCTGGTACATGCCCACATTTGTAAGCCATTCATGGTCTACAAAGGGGTAGCTCGGCATGGTGTAGGAAAAGGGGTCCGTACGGGGGATGCCGCTTTTTGAGATAATCTCCCCCAAGCGCACATGCCAACCAAAGTCAGGGTCCAAAACGACCAAAGCCCGCCCAAAAAAAGCCGCTGCCACTAAAGCTGTTGCCAAGGCGCTAATCAACCTGTTCATATATGGAAATTGTCTGTGCTCCGCGACTTACCCTGGAGGCAAGCTCTAAAGAAAATGCGCTCTTAAGCCTTTGCAAATACTCGCCGGCAATTTCGCTATCAAACGCATTTGCCTCAACCACGACAAAACTGGTGTTTTTAATTTTGGGTTCCAATAGTCTAATGTGCTCGTCCCAATGCGGCTCCGGGTCGCGATTGTAAAATGAGCTGAGGCGAAACGACTGGTAATAGCGATCAGGCGAAGTGAGGCCGGTTGTTGCATACAGCTCGGGGTAATAGGGTACCACTTGGATGTTGCGGCCATTGGCAGCTTGGCAAACAAACTCTGCATCGGCTGTAGTAAATTGCCTTGTAGAGGAAAAAAAGTACAAATAATTGGAAAGTAAAAAAAGTGCCATGCAAGCCATTATAAAACGCGCGAATTTAATCTCAAGGCTAAACACACACAAAAAGACTGTCAAAAAAGCAGGAGTAAATTGCATGAAGTGGTGGAAATAAAAAAGTCCTCCGACAAAGCTTGCAAGCAAGCCCGAAACAAAGGCTACTAAAAACCCTTGCGTCTCTTTTGCGCCTTTTTGTATATAAAGCAGCACCGTCATGACAACAAAAAATACAAGTGAGGCCGCAATTCTGGCCTCGGTCATAACTACAGCCTTTAACTGAAGCCAATAGTGGCCCGTCACATGGCCTACATA
This sequence comes from uncultured Gammaproteobacteria bacterium, assembly GCA_964607795.1. Lineage (GTDB taxonomy): Bacteria > Patescibacteriota > Microgenomatia > UBA8517 > UBA8517 > DYGT01. Next base: position 7,307 of record CAZSLA010000015.1, on the reverse strand, counting down.
AGCAAGGCTTAATCCGGTTATGGCCCGCCAAAATTCCCAGAGGTCGCCCTTGATAAAAAGCGCCAAGGCAATAGCCGCGAGTGCCAACAACGCCCCCGTGCTTGCACGCATGGCGTTTTTATATAAACTACCGCGGACTCTCAAAAGCTCGTACACAAACCATATTCCCCAGAAAACAAGCGTCTGGCGAGAAAGAACAGCTAGACAAAAAAGCACTCCTGCGACAAAAAATTTCTTTTTTCCCAGAGCATAAAAGCAAGCTGACACCCACATTACTCCCAGGCTTTCCGCATAAAACCCGCCCATAAACATGCCCAAAGAAAAGCTTTTGTAAAAACTTACCAAAAAAAGACTCAAGATAAAGCTTTCTAAAAAGCGCGCGGGCAAAACCAATTTAAAGCGGTCTTTGGCAAATAAAAGCAAAAAGATAATCGCCGCCGCGTCAACCAACGTACTTGCAGCCACAAGAGCCACAAGGTAGTTGCCCGAAAAAACAAGGTGCAAAAAAGCAAAAAACCAATACAAAACAGGGCCTTTATTGTCAACAAAATCCCCATACATCATGCCGCCCTCGGCCACACCTTTGCCAACGTAATAAAAAGAAAAATAGTCTTGGTCAACCCTTCCCAAGACAAATCCAAGCGAAAACAAAAAAGAAAATGAAAGCACAAGAAATATAATTTTTTTCATCAAAAAAATTCCGCAAATTCTGTGAGGCTTTTTTTACCAAAGCCTGTAGCATATTCACCAATTTTTGTGCCATGGTGATAGTTCCAGGGGTCAAGCGCAAGGCGCCGGTGCTTACCCTTTTGATAAACCAAAAACTGATGCGGGGAGACGTACCACACCAAGCTATAGCCTGGTCTCAAGCTTTCCGCCCTGATCCAGCCGCTTTTTACTAAAAGTAGCCTGAGAAGAAAGTTTTGCTGGTGGCAGTGCAAAAAACCCTGCCTGTCCCAAAGCCTGTTGGGGTCAGTCTCAAATGCCCGCCAAAAATAAAGATAAGTTCTAAACCTGCCGCTTTTATACTTTTTTGCCAAAAGCTCAAAAGCCGCTTCAATGGCCTTTTTTTCCGAGCTCATGTGCTTAAGCTTGTTGATTGCAGCCTTAAGCTGGGGATGTGTGGTAGGCGGAATTTCGGGATTTTGCAAGAAAAAATCTACCATGCACCTATTTTAGCAAAAAAGATCATGTAATAATGAAGTGAGCGGGACATCGTGAACGATGTCAGAACTATTATACAAAACGCTCCAGGCTATATCCATATTCCCGACTTACAACCACAACTTGCCACATCCCATACCACTTAATTCGCTTCAAATTGATGGTTTTTATATGATCCAACTGCTAAAATCAAAAAATGACAGATGTAAAGGTTTGGTGTTTAAGGCTGGATTGACTGGAGTTATTTTAATTATTTGGTTATGAAAGTTCAAAATAAAAACCACTTTTTCGTAGGCAATATCAAAAACTTTTCCCAAACAAATGGTTACTTTATAGGTCAGTTCATGGGCGAAAGAAATTATCCTTTGCTGGAAACCGATGAGGTTGAGATTGCTTGGAAAAAATTACCGACAAGATTTAACGACGATAAACCTCATTTTCACAAAAAAGGCGTTGAGGTGAATATAGTTGTCTCTGGGGCTTATAAGGTCTCTGTTGAAGGGAAAGAAAAAACTCTTAAGGCGGGCAATTTTTTAGTAGTTTATCCCAAAGCAAAACTTAAAAACATTTCAGCAGAACATGGAACCGAAATAATTGCTGTTAAAGCACCAAGCGTTCCCAACGATAAATTTGACACTTGAACAAGTCCTTCGAATCTTGAAAAGCTATTCTAAACTATTAAATAAATCTCCTCTCTTTGAGAGTTTCCAAATTTTCTAACTTCTGCTTAAATTCTCTGCTGTAAAAGAGAACAGTATCTTTACAAAGATACAACACAGGGACATTTTTATACATAGATTGCTTTATTAGCGAAATATGGGATATAATACCAGCCATGGTTGAGCAAGGAACTAATTTTTCTTCAGTTCTTGGGGATTCAAATAAAGAATCTTCTGGAGAGAGGCTTTCAGCTTCCAGAAAACTCTACTCCCTGCGTGAAGAACCGTTTGGCTATACACTCTACGACAAGGCAAATTTAAGGCATCGTTTTATGTTACATGATGAGGTTGATGACACTCTTCGTGAAACAGGTATACAGCTTGAGGACTGCGACCGACTTCCCATGCGGAGGACCGATGTTCGAAAAGATATTTTATACTCACCTACTCGTATTTATTATGAGACAACTCTTCAGTGTAATATCCACTGTAAGTCTTGCTTCAATGACTCTGGAAAACCCAGACATGGAGAGTTGACGACAGACGAGCTTGTCAAAAGCCTTCACGATCTCCGAAAAGCTAATGTGTTAGACATCAGGTTTACTGGCGGAGAGCTAACACGACGACCTGACTGGTTTTTAATGCTTAAAACCGCAAAAGATCTTGGATTTGCTGTCTCTTGCAACTCTAATGGGATTTACTCCGATCCGTCGATTCCAGCTCAGTTTGCCAACCTTGGTTTAGATCAAGTGACAATTAGCATTGACGGAGACAAGGAACACCACGAGTTCAATAGAGGCAAAAACACCTTCGACAGAACATTGGCAAGTCTACAAGAAATGAACAGACTTGGTGTCAAACTAAGAATAAACACACTTATAACTAAAGGTTCCTTAGGTGATGCTCGCCATATGCTAGAGTTGGCGTCACATAACGGTGTGCGAGAGATTAACTTTTTCATAACCAGATTTGTAGGAAGGGGTCGAAATTTTGGACCTGAAGAACTGGTAACTTTTGAGGAATACTACCAAATGGCTCAAGAGGCTGAAAAACTGAGAGAAGAGTTTCCAAATATAAACATAATTCACTTTGAAGGGGCAACCATCCAAAATTCGGCAAGAAGCGGAGATTTCGATAGATTAGGTATTAAAGCAGGTCCACCCGATGGGACGACTAGATTTAATATCCTCAGCGGTGGAGACTTATATGCTGGTGGTTATATTCCTTATGTTGACACAAGTTACCGATTGGGGAATATAAAAACTGATGATCTAGTTGAAGTTTGGCAAAACAGCCCAGTATTAGAGGCATTTAGGGAATCCTCAAGAAAACTTGAGGCACATTGTGCTGCTTGTCCAGAATATGCAAAAAGGTGCCCAGGACCAAATTATGAACTGGAGCTATTGAGGAAAAACGACCCCGATATCAACAATCCATATTGTTTCTATGGTGACGGTCCTTCTTTGTTAACCCAGCTTGATTAAAAATGAAAAACTCCAAACGAGAAGCCTACACAAGATATCTTACCGAGAGATTGGATAGCGGACAAAGCCAAAATATTGTTATCCCCACAACTGCCGACTTGATAATCCAAAAAGCAGAAAACCAGGACTCTGTGCGAGTTTTGGACATTGGTTGTTTTTCTGGAGCAATGTTAAACAGAATCAGAAGAGAAGTTCCAGACACCATAAAAAGCAGAGTTGAGTTTGTTGGAGTCGACATGGATGAAGAGGCGCTGAGTCTGGGTAGGAGCAGATATCAAGGGGTATCACTTATTTCTGGAGAGGTGAATGCGGGTTTCGAAAAAATAGGAACTTTTGATATCATCCTTATGTCCAACATTATCCATGAAGCCATTCCTGAGGATAACCAGACTGACCAAGAAACAACCGCAGCCGTTTCAGCAGTCATAGGGAATGTTACTAAACTACTAAGCCCTGATGGGAATTTGGTTATTCTAGACGGTCTTCGACCTGAAAATGACCAGGATTTGATTACAGTTAAATTTACGGACGGGGATTCAGATAGCCTTTTTGAAGTTTTTGCTGATAGATATCAGGCTTTCGCAGCACAGATTGCGAAACTGCCCAATGGAGGGTTTCAAACTCGCATGAAAGATCTTACCGCTTTTTTAACAAAAGCACGATACCTTGACGAGGATTATTGGGATATGGAGTCTAAGCAAAATTATCAATTTTTTACTGCAGCTCAATTTATTAGAACACTTCAAACTTGCGGCTTGGAGGTTGAGCGGTTGGAACCTCAAATCTTCGACCAAAAACATCTACAGGATATTATTGCCGAAATACAACCAGAGGTAGAAATGCCTGCAAAAAATGTGCTCATCGTAGCTCGGAAAACGATCTAGCGATTTGCAATCCGATAAATAGCTTCAGAAACCTCGTCAATGTTACCTCCAGATACGCTAATTATCCCTATGTTGTCAACCATCTCTTCAATACAGGCAACTCTTTTATCGTGAATTTCATCCGAATCTAGTGACGGCATATACCCTAGAAACTGCTGGTTGCTATCGAAAACACTAATCGCCGAACCCCTTATGATTCTGGACATATCTTCGTATAATCGATACCTGATTGGTATTGACCCCTCTTGTCTGACAAAAAGATCATCCGTGCCTTTACTGTCAAGATAGACTTCAAAAATTGAGTGTAGTTCTGGATGTCCCTCTTCAGATTTAAGACCAATATCCTCTGGAGATACTACAACCTTAGATCCCCAAGCCGAAGCAATATTTTCAGGAAACAAGTGTCTTAGTGCTGGGAAGTTTCTATCTACTGAAGCTAAACGAAGTCTAATCTCCTTGGTTCCATCAACCAACATTAACTTCTGTGAATCGGTGCTATGCTTTACCACTGTTAGGTCATTAGAAACTACCGTCGAGGGATATTTTTTACAAAGATCTAGCATCAAAGATGTTTTACCAGCTCCGCTTTGTCCTAGAAGAAAAACCCCCTTCCCGTTAATAGTCAATGCAGATGAGTGCATAGTAAAGAAAGATTTTTCTTGCCTTTGCTGCTCCATAAGCCAATAACCAGCCCAGGCTACAGCCTGACCATCAATAAAATCTCCTGCCCTACCCAACAAATATGCCCTTCTCGATTGATCATCATAAACAAGACCTGTTTCATCACTCTCCAATACATAAATTGATTGCTGGCTAGTAACCGGTTCTATGGCAACCTTAAATCCTGGGGCTACGCTTGCAAAATCGACAAGCTCATTAGCCAGTCCCGCCTGTAGCACTCTTATATCCGAGTGAACACCTACCGACGCTTCTTGGCACGACAGACCGCAACAAAAAGAAGCCCTCTCCTCGATGCCGTCCGACTCTTTAGCTATAAAGTTGCTAATTCTTTCCTTCATACGAAGGAATTATACGATTCTATCGCACTTTTTTCCAGTTAGTCGATTTCGCCCAGGTAGAGAGCGCCAACTCGCTCGAAGTTATTCTTATAATCTTTCAAAATTTGCTTAATAAGTTCCTTTGGTCTAACATCTAGTTTTCCAATATCGTTGATGTCTACCCAAGTCTGCCAATGGTCACCATCAAATTCTTTATCTCTGAAACCCTCTATCTCTGAAGTTTTATCAACATCTCCCAAAATGTATAGCTCTATGCTGTGCTCCTCCTCTTCTGGTTTAATATAATCCCGAACATATAAAATTTTGCCAAACTTGAATTTAGCTCCACACTCTTCATCCACCTCCCTTATACAAGCACTCTTAACAGTCTCGCCCCACTCCATCTTTCCACCAATGTAAAAATAAAAGTTTTGGCTTTTAACATAAGAAAGAAGAATCTTGCCGTCTTTGATGATGATTAACCTAACCCTTGGTTTGATTTTCCTGTTATCCATGAACCCATTCTAACATGAAACTAAATCGGTCGGAAACTCGTAATCATCTACTTTTGCGATATCCGTGACGCCCAGTAACACCTCCTGTGCCACTTTTCAGCCTCTGGTAGCATAGTTGCCCATCTTTTTGACTTCAACCGCCTCGTTTGGCATACTTACCAGCTACAAGGAGTATTACTATGAACATGAACCAAGATAGACTCCAAAGAAGTAGGTTGGAAGCCATAGCCTTCGGGAAAGCCCTGAGAGAGGGTCTAATGGAAGATGTGGTGATGAGAGAGTGTTTTTCCAATTCACCCTTTAGCAAGAAAGAGTATAAACTCCAGGCTAAAATGGAGGCTCTTTCCACCATTCGTGCACGATGGCGGAGGAGGTGGGACTCGAACCCACGAGACTTCGAAAAGTCATGGTTTTCGAAACCATTGCCATGGCCGCTAGGCGACTCCTCCTCTGGTGCCCCCGGGAAGAATCGAACTTCCATTGCCGGTTCCGCAAACCGGTGTTCTATCCATTGAACTACGAGGGCATATTTTTATCTAGCCGAGTAGTTTAAGGGACAAACTTTGCTTTAGGCGAAGCCGCAAGCTTTGCTTATCCATTGAACTACGTGGGCGTAGCTGGAATATATTTTAGCAGAAAACATGAAGTTTGTGCTATTCAGGCAAAAACTTGGAAAACCAGGCAGTTGCCCGATCTAAGCCAGAAGGCGGAATTTGCTCGTGAACCAAAAGCTCCTTTAAGATATCATTGATTTTATCTTTTGAGCCGGGATCAATTACTAGCTCCATCCTGCCGGGCAAATTGTAAGTTTCAATAACCAAAAGCGTACTGCCAAAACGGGTTGTAAACCAATAGCGGTTCATAAATTTCCAGGCAGTTGTCTTCATAGCCATTTTCACGCCTTTATTGGTAATCTGATATTCAATCATTTCCGGCTCCACTGTACTTAACACATAAAACAAAAAGACCAAAGAAATCAAAAGAAGGATTGGCATAAAGCCTTCAATGAGAAAAATTACCAGGCCAACCATGGACGTCATGGCAACCAAAGTTACATAAAAATCGCGGCTCCTGCGCTTAAACGGACGCGACGGCGCCTGCCAGCTCAAAAGCACTTTTTCCGGCTCTTCGCGCGGACCTTGGGGCTGGACCTGGACTTGGCTGTCATCTGGCATAATTCATTATACACAACAAGCAGTACTGAGGCCTATTTTAGCCATGGGTTATCGAGAAAATCCTGCCAAGAAGAACGCATTTTCAAGCGGACAAGCCCGCGGGGCTTGAAGCGTACTTTTTTGTGAGCATAAACAAATTTCAGCCTTTGGTAACCAATATGACTTAAGATAATCCCCGTGCTTGTTCACAAATTTAAACTTTCTAGAATGTATCCCATAGATATTTTGATACACATGTCTGCGCTTTGGACGGCTTCATCAGAGATCCCCCCTGGACTCATTGCCAAAACACACCGCTAGGCGTTTGCGCGTAAATGTTTCCTCACATAGACTGATATTTTTCTTTTCGCCACAGCTTTCTTGTGAGAACGAGGGCGGTGAGGGTGGGATTTGAACCCACGGTTCCGCAAAGCGGAACACTCGCTCTC
>CAZSLA010000014.1:0-23242 GCA_964607795.1 uncultured Gammaproteobacteria bacterium | reverse complement strand
TTTTTTACCAAAAACGCCAACGCCAAATCTTCCATGGTATTTGACTTATGTGAAAATGATTGGGCTCCATCCTTAAAATTTTTGACCTCCCTGGAGATATAGGCATCGGTGCAGTTGTCACCCAAAATGACGTCCTTCATGAGTTTAGTGGTTATCTGTCTTTTCCAAAGTATGTTTCTTTTCTTGTATGTTGCGGTTCATTTGCATTTAGCTGTTGCCCATTATTTTGGCGTTCGATTATTGGAACAATCGGGTCATCTTCCATAATTTAAGTATAGCTTAAGTGTATTTATCTGCAACCGAGCTTGCAGCCCAGCTTTCGGGCTTGGTTTTGACGACAAAGCCGTTTCCAGTCACCATGCCTACAACTTCTCTGATCATCTGGCGCGTAGGGCCCAAAGCACCCACATCGATATGGATCTCAAGATCATATTTGGCAGGTGAGATGGCAGCGCGCAAATCCGGCACCAGCTCATGGGCAATCTCCAAAGATTTCATGGTTTCAGAATAGATCTTGTCTCGCAGCACAAACGGCCTGTTCACTTTTTCTTTGTGCCAAAAATAGCGAGCACCGCGGCCTATCCTATGAATAACCACCGCGGTCACAAAATCGCATTCACTATGGCCATTTATCCTTTTAATCTGGGAATCCGTGCCGATAACCAAGCGGTAAAACTCATCCGGCTCATCTTTGACAAATCGGGAAATTGCCTGAATCATGCCTGGTGTGGACAAGATTCCCAAGCTGGGACTGGCAAAATTAAGCTTTCTCATCCCCCAAGTATAGCACTTTAGCTCCGAAAGATTACCGAAAGAATTACTACCAAACCAAAAATAGCCACAGCTAAATATTCCAGAATTATGCTCAAAGATAGCTCATGGTGGATGTGGTGGTGCACAACTCCCCAAATCACATGGGCAACAGCCAAAGAAATAGCCACTCCAGCCTGAAATTGTTTATCATAAGCAAAGATCCAAAAAGCAAAAATGCCGGCACTGAAAATGCCGATAAGCGGCAAATAATGCGGCAGATGTTCGTACCTATTTATTTTTTTAGACATTTAAATAATTTGCCCGGCTTTGGCGATAAGCGCCACCATAATAATCATGCCCATAAAGGAAACGTGTGCCATGCTTCTGCCAGTTGAGCGCGCAATGCCTTTTTTAAAGGTGATCAGCGAATCAATCACCAAAACCATCAAAAACATGGAGGCCAGGGAAATAGAAATTATTTTTGTCAGATTTAAAGGCGATATCACCACCTCACCGGTCTCGTGAGCAGCACTTAAAGTCACACCATTGTCCAAAACCAAGGCATTGATGGGAATCATAGCCTGAGTATTTTCGGGCTGAGCTGCGGACTTGGGGACCTCAGGGCTAAGCTCTAACGTAGGCTCCACTGAAGCAATTTCCTTTTGGCTGGAGACCGCAGGGACAGCCGCAACAGCGCCGGGCTGGGTGCCAAACAACTGGATCACCAGGGTTGTGTCCACACCATCCAGATCTCCCTCCACCACAGCCACGCCGATTTCGCTGTATTTATCCGAAAGCAAATTGGCTCGGTGCGAGGGTGAGGCCATCCAGGCCTCAACCGCAGCCCCAGGATTACTAAAATCCCGCGCCAGGTTTTCACCGGCATAGCGATACTCGTAGCCCGCGGACTCAAAAAAATGCCAAGGCTCAGTGCCATCCGGAGAAACGTGGGCCCAGTAATCTTTCTCAAGCATGTCCAGGCCCTTTGCCCGCGCAGCAGCCACAAGAAGCGGATTTTCCTGCAAAGGCGCAAGACCTTCCTCCAACCTTTTGTCATTACTGAGCTTAATCACTTCAGATGGAGGAATTTGCGAAGCATAGCCCAAAACCCCCAAACCCAGGTGCCCCGTCAGATCCATTGCCTGCTGATACAAAAAGACAAAGGCAATGAGAATAATTATCCCGGGAAGCTGCAAAAGCCGCGCGCGATGGCTATTATTGGTGTGAGGAATAAAAACATGGGCAAGACTCATGCTTTCATATTACCTTTTGAAACCGCCTTAAGCAATGTGATTTTGTATACTAAAGTCTGCCCGTTTGAGAGCTCTAATAAATTACAGATATAATATCCACCATGAGTCACTTAATCAGTCTTAAAAAATATCTTATAAGCGAACTCGAAAAAACAGAAAAAATATTGGCTTCCACTCGTGTGGCGAGAGATAACTCACCAACGGCAATGGAATCACACTCGGATACTTCCAGATCCAAACTAGAAGGAGAGGTTACAATGCATGAATTAAGGTTGAAAGAAATTAAAGACATGATAGATTCAATACCTGAAGAGTGTAATCGTACAAACGGAATCGGCTTGTGGTGCTATGCAAAAGTGCAGCTACCTTTCAATGTCCTAGAGATTATCATCGTACCCGAAAAACTGGGAGGAACCAAGATTGGAGAAGTACAATGTGTCTCAGCTAAAACACCTATTGGCTCAGCTTTGGTGGGTAAAAAAACAGGAGAAGAATTTTCTTTTAATGGAACTACTGGAAGAATTTTATCGACAGCCTAAAATCTGAGTCAAATATACTGCTTTAAATGCTCAATGACTTCTTTGGGAGTGTAGTTTGTCTTTACCAAATATTCCTTAGCACCAAGCTCTTTGGCTTTGTTGGATTCAGATTCCTGGGATAGATTGGAAATAATTACCACCGGGATGTTTTTGCCATGCAGATCCTTCCTCAGACGATCAAGCATGTCAATGCCTGAAAGTTTAGGCATCATCACATCTAAAATGATCCCGTCCGGCTTATGTGCCAAGGCTTTTTTCAAGCCTTCCTCCCCGTCTTGGGCAGTAAGGACGCGAAAGCCCTCCGAGGCCATTTTGGTTTTATACATCTTGATCAAAAGCGGGTCATCCTCCACGACCATCAAAAGTTTTGCCGAAGTTGGTGGTGTTTGGTTTATCACGAGATTATTATACTACAGCTTTTCTGTCACTTGGTCCATCATCGCGCACGGGCAGCTCGAACCAAAAGTTGCTGCCCTCGCCGGCTTTGGATTCAACGCCGATACTGCCACCAAATTTTTGAATTAAAAGCTTGGAGATGTAAAGGCCCAGGCCGCTCCCTATCGTTTTGCCTACCTCCGAGCTCACGCGGTAAAACTTATTAAACAGCTTCTTTTTCTCCTGATCCGAAACCCCCGGACCGGTATCAATGACTTCCAAGCGCACGGTTTTTACATCAGGGTTTCGAAGGCTCAAAGTCACTTTACCTTCCTCTGTATACTTGAGGGCATTGCTTAAAAAGTTGACGATTACCTCATGCAGACGGTCTTTATCCACATAAACCTTATCTTTGATATCTTTTGCTATTACAAGCTCGAAGGTCAGATCCTTACGCTCAGCCTCGAGCTTAAATTCAGCATGTGCCAACTTTGCAAGCTCGGATATTTTTACATGGCCTTCCTGGTAAATGATCCTGCCCTCCTCGATCCTGCCCACATCAAGCATGTTATTTACAAGCCTTATCATGCGCTCATTGCTCAAAAGCGAGTCTTGCAAAAACTCCTTGGTCTGAGTGCTGATGCTACCAGCATCACCGTCGATCACCATAGACAAATAGCCCTTGATGGCGGTCAAAGGTGCTCGTAGCTCGTGGGCAGCAACAGAGATAAATTCGTTTTTGACATCATCCATGTGTTTGAGTTTATCTGTCAGGTCCTCAAGCTGCTCCCTTTGCGCGACTTCCCTGTTTACGCTTCTAACCAAAAGCAGGCCGAACAAAGAGGCCAACAAAAATACAAGGATGTCAATTATCCGCTCCGCCGAATTTTGCGAAGAAAATACTTTTGCAAATAGTAGCGCCATTAAAAATGCGGTTAATGCCTCTGCCGCAGCCACTTTCACGTCAAATAATTTGTGCTGGATGGCCGCGTAAGCCGTAAAACCTAAAAGAAAAATGGCAGAAAAATCACCAAAAATGCTATAACGCACACTTTGAAAAAAAACCTGAAAACCAACATTAAATATTAAATTAGCGACGATAAAAATTGACACTCCAGCAACCAAAAACTTAAGTTTTCTGCGCATCTCGAATCCGGACTTGATATAAGCCTCAAAACTATAAGCCACAACAATCAGCGCAACCTGTGCAGCAAAGATATTAAACACAAACCCCAATCGTCCAAAAACTATCTCATTGCGACCTTCTCTAACAATGGCATTTTGAACGATAAGCTCACTGGATACTGAAGTTATAAATAGAAAAACGGAAATGGATAAAATAATAATTCCGAGTATTTTTGCAAACTTACCCCTTTTTAAAAAAGAAACAGTATAAAAATTGAAAAACGAAGATAAAAACAAAGCAACAGCACCATAGTTCGCCCGAAGAAGAATTGCTGCTCCACTATTAGATCCTGAGTTGAGGCCAAAATAAGCGAAATTGACCCACAAAATCATAAAAAAATCCATAGCCACAAACCACATCTTAAGCTGCCTCGGACTACCACTACCTACCACCCACCACCCAAGCAAAACTCCTATGGCGCTAATTGCAACCAATGCGACTTGTTGGAAAAGATCAAAAGCCAAATTTAAATCAGGCATAATTAAATAAATATTTTCCTATTTTAAACACGAATGGCCAAAATAAATATTCTCCATCAACTAATATGTAAGATATCTTCTTTATATCACTCGTTTTGTATCGCTTCCCTATGTTTAAGTAATAAACGCTATACAGTGGAAATAGAGTCAAAACCAAAGTAGATTTAGGCAGAAACTCAAATACGACAGAAGCAATTATGCAAAGGCCAGAAAGCAAATTGATAAAATGCAAAATTGCAATTGTATGTTCAACGCCCAAAATAGCTGGCAATGTCTTAAGCTTTTTCTTCTTATCATGTTGAACGTCCTTTATGTCAAAATATATTGTACTCACAATAAATCTTAAAAATACGAATAGAAAAAGCGACAAAATAGTTGCACCGACTTCATGCGTATAATAAACAGCTGGGACAAATATAAGGGTAGACCAAAAAAAAGAAACGTAAATATTTTTAAACCCAGCTACTTTTTTGGTCAGATCTTTCAATTTAACACTATAAAGAATACCTGCTGCAACTATAATCAATGAAACCAAATTAGTTTGCAGATTTACAATAAACAACAAGGTTACAAATAAAATTATGTAACTCAAAAAAGCCACAATTTGGAAACGGTGGGTTTTTGAAAGATGAATAGCCCTTTCCAGATTATCTCCGCCTTTTTCAACCCTTAAATCCTGCAAATGATCAAAATTGTAGACAATCTGTGAAATTAAGTAAGCCAAGGTAATAACCAAAATACCGTCCTTTTGGTCCAAAAGCATGATCACTGTCCACACAATGGCAGAAGCTCCCAAGGACAAAAGATGCCCACCATAAACAAACTCCCGCGCAATTTTATTTACTATAGACCTCATCTATTTAAGTGTACCATTTACTGGCCAAAAAAGTCTGAATAAAATATAATATAAATTACATGACTTTACCCAATTTCAAATACTTCTTTAATAATAAAACTGAGACACTAGACGTAGTCCTACATGGCAGTTCGCAAGGAATGGACTCGGACTTTATTAACAAAATAATCGAAGCTGCAAGAAAAGAAGGCAAGAGTGTTATTGCTTTTAATTTTCCTTACATAGAAAGAGGTGAGGAAAACTCCTCCGGTCCTGAATTAATTGAAGAAATTGATGTGCTGAAAAATATTTTAGATTATTGTCAATCAGATAATTACAGTCATATTAGGTTAATCGGAAAATCGTTGGGGGCAGTAGTGGCCGCAGCATATCTCGAAAAGCTTGAGGCTAATCAAATGAAAAAATACAGTGTAATTATTTTTGGTTATGATATTGGATACATTGACATAAAGGATTTCTCAGGGAAGATTGTCATTGTTCAAGGAAGTAAGGATAAGTTTGGTAATGTAGAAGCGGTTAAGCAGGATATGAGCGGGGCTATTTCCAAAGACATTACTTACTGCTCAATTGAAGGGGCCGACCACAGCTATCGAGTTTCCGAAACCAAAGAGCCAATTTACGAAGACGAAGCCATTGCCGCAGCGCTCCAATAAGCCATGCGGACGACCCAATCTATACTACCCTCTCCATCATGTATCTAATAAGCAAGTGGAAGGTTTCTTGGAGTTTTTTATCTTGGGTAATTTTGGGGATGATGCTCTCGCCTTGTTTAACATAATCCCAGCCCAAATTAACCACATAATCATACGAGCCCGACTCCCTCAGTATCTCTTGCATTTTTCTAACGTCTTTTGGTTTAAGATTTTGATTACCCAAGGCTTTTGCCTGAAATGCCTTTTGCTCTTTGGTGCCGTTTTTGAACAAATAGTACATGAGCATGGTGAATTTGCCTTCTTTGAAATCAATCCCCACAGATTTTCCTAATTTTTTCTCATCACCAAAAGCTCCCAACAAATCATCCTGGATCTGAAATGCCCAGCCAAAAGCTAGCCCGTATTTTAGCAAGTTATCAAGGTATTTTTTGTCATCCTTACCCGCCAAAACCGCACCCACTAAAAGCGGCAGCACTCCGGTGTATTCGGCTGATTTATACCGCAGGATATTTAAAAGCTCCTCTTTGTTGGGATTGGATTTAGAAAAATTGGCAATATCCAGTACCTGCCCGTGGGTAACGCGCACCAGATATTCGGTGGCTATCCGGCTTGCCCGAACGATCCGGTCATTGGGAAAATTGCTGTTTAGGAGCTTTTCCATTCCCAAAAAATAAGCAGATGCCCCGATATTTAGGGCCAAAGACATGCCATAATGCCTGGCTTCGCTTGCCTCAAGCCCGATCCGCTTGCCCTCGTCCTGGAACTGATTATGAATTGTCTTTAGCCCGCGGCGGATGTCTTCTTTATCCTGGATATCGTCATGCACCAAAAGACCCGTGTGAATAAGCTCAATAAAAAGACTGGCATCTAAAATATCTTTTTTATTTTTCCCGCCCGCGGCCTTGTAACCCAAAGTAACCAAAAAACCGCGAATGTTTTTGCCTTTTGAGGCGAGCTGATAAAAAGAAGTCAACAGATTTGCCGGCAGTTTTCCGGCCTCTTGTGCTTTGGCTATTTCCTTTTGGAAATATTTTTCTAAAAGAGGCTGAATATTAGTTTGATAATCTTGTAAGTAACTTAGACCGGTCTTTTGATTCATTAGACCTATATTTATACTAGTTTATGGGGAATATCAAGGCATGTCAATCTAAATCCATGAAATTGCCTAATTGGGAGTATATCTAAAAGATCGGGCAATTTGATCCAGGTCATCATAAAGCTCTGGCTGTTCAGTGGAAAGGGCATAGACCCTATCTTCCGAAAAAATAAAATAAATCCTCTCGTTTTCCAGAGTACCCCTTTGAGCCGGAGACCCATCAATAATTAAATCTTCTTCTTTTGTGTAAGATACCCTGTTTAATTCTTCAAGTGCTGCTATGTGTTCGTCTAAATTATCATAATTGGTTCCGTTTTGTGAAATCTGCAGCTCACCGTCTGGAGCATCTATGAGCAACACTTCAAACCATTCTTCAACCTCATATTCCACTGGCACCTCAATAGTAAAATCCATAGTTTCTGAGGACTTGAATGTTTTTAAGCCTTGTGCAGTAGTGGGAGTAGGTTCAGATGAGTTTTTTTGAAAAGTATAATAAGCTCCTGCTGCCACTATGATTCCGGCTACTGCTAAAAGGATAAATACTAATGTAGAACTTTTTTTCATTAATCAATGTTTAGTTAGGTGTATACCTAAATGACCTGGCAATTTGATCCAGATCATCATAAAGCTCTGGCTGTTCAGTGGAAAAAGAATAGACGTTACCTTCTATATAAATAACATATTCCTTAAGTATTCCTGATAGCCATTTGATTTGCTGCACAAGCGACTCGTGACCAGATATTTCCAAAAAATTGGAATCTATAACATCGTATTTATTTAACTCGTTCAAATTCAACATATGATCCCTCAAATTATCATAGTTTGTGCCATACAATCCTACTTTTATGCTCCCGTTTTTAGTATTAATTGTTGCAGACCCAAATCTTTCTTCAACCTCATATTCCACAGGTAATTCAATTGTAAAATCCATAGTTTCTGAGGACTTAAATGTTTTTAAGCTTTTTGCAGTAGTGGGAGTAGGTTCAGATGAGTTTTTTTGAAAAGTATAATAAGTTCCTGCTGCCACAATGATTCCGGCTGCTGCTAAAAGGATAAATACTAATGTAGAACTTTTTTTCATCAATTAATCTGGGATGTATTTAAATGACTTTGCTATCCGGTCTAAGTCCTGGATCAGAATTTTAGAGTCTGTATATATAGAATATATCCAACCTTCAACATAAATGTTATATTCTCTTTGAACACTTTCTGGAGATTCTGGGTAATCATAATCAACTACCTGAGCATCTGAATCATCTATGCTTAGAGTGTTCTCATGCAGTATTTTCGGGCTGTTTCGGTGTTTTAAGTCTTCAAAATACTCGGTCAATGATTCCCAGTCAGTTGCTGTTCTATCTATATAGATATTAGCTTTCCCGTCCTCAAAAATCTTAATACGACCGGCCCCTTCTTCCACTTTATACCTAGTTGGCAACTCAACAACAAATTCCAGGGCAGATGATTGGAAGGCCTTTAAGCCAGGAGTTGTTTGTTGCTGTGAAGATGGTATCGCAGTTGATTCTGTAATAGAAGTCCTAAGCGCACCTCTGTGGAGCAAGTAACCCACAACACCAACAATTACTACTATTATCAAAAGTATTACTATAAATGGAAAACCGTTGTTAATTTTGGTACCTACTTTTCTCATTCGTAGAAATTAATCCGGAACATACCTAAATGATTTAGATACTTGGTCCAGGTCATCATAAAGAGATCGATCTTTAGTATCTAAAAAGTAGACAGCTCCATCCCCAGTAAATATGTTATATGTTTTTTGTTCGACGTTTCGATTAGGAAAAAATTCAATTCTGGATATTGCTTCCAAATTGCCTATGACCAAGTTGCCACTTTCTATGATAGTAATATTTCTTGTTTTATCAAAATCCAGAAGATAATCGTTTAAGCTATCGAATTGGGTCCCATTTCGGCCTATCAGCATGATCCCACCTGATCCCTCAAGCTCAACTGCTGTGTGAGATTCATGTATTTTAAAATTTTGAGGTACATCAATTTCAAAATCTAACAGGTTCGATTTGAATGTTTTTATGTCTTGTGTAACCGTTGGTTGGGGAGTAGGCGAATCAGTAAGTATAGGAATTAGCTTGGGTAGGCTTTCCTCAAAAAATAAATAATAAACTCCTACCCCTAGAACAAAAACGCCAAAAAAAGCTAAGAACAGATAAACTGGTTTGATAGTTTTTTTCATTAATCAATGTTTAGTTAGGTGTGTACCTAAATGACCTGACTATTTGATCCAGGTCATCATAAAGCTCTGGCTGTTCAGTGGAAAAGGCATAGACCCCATTTTCTGCAAAAATAAAATATATCTTTTTATTTTCCAGGACACCCTTTTGTGCCGGAAACCTATCAATAATTAAATCTTCTTCTTTTGTGTAAGATACCCTGTTTAACTCCCCAAGAGCCGCTATGTGCTCGTCTAAATTGTCATAGTTGGTACCGATATGGGTTATCCTTATTTTGCCTTTGGAAAAAGATAAAGTTGCAGACCCAAATCTTTCTTCAATCTCATATTCCACAGGTAATTCAACAGTAAAATCCATAGTTTCTGAGGACTTAAATGTTTTTAAGCCGTAAGAAGGTGTTGGCAGTATTGCCTTGCGATCTGTGAGAGTAAATTTGGTAGAGCTTTTGAGGAAATAAAAAAAATAAACCAGCATCCCAATGATAGCAATCCCAAAAACAACTAAAAGTACGTAAACTGGTTTGTTATTTTTCATTCGTAGCTATATTCCAGATTACCATTATTGGTGCTTATGTGCATCAGAACCATCCCCGGCAGTGTTTCTTTATAGATCTTTTTGCCGACATCCTTTTTAATTATATAACTTTGCTTGCGTGCAGGATTGTATTGAATCAAAAGCCGCGTATCCCCCTTATCAAACCAGCTTTGCAATAAATAAGTCAGCTCATTGGTGCGCCAATGCCGCGTGGCAACTGTGGTAAATGCGTTTTTGCCAAGCCTGATAATTTTACCGCCATTATACTGGAGTGTTTCGATGGAAAGTGTGTCGATCACTTTGGTGAGTAGAAGCCTGCCGGTGATTGCAAGCGTATTGCCCGAGGCATCCTTTAAAAGCACCTTATCTTTGCCAAAAAGCCCTTTGCCCTCAGTTATGGTTATGTCCACCTGGCTTGCATCAATGGCTGTGATTACGGTCTTGTGTTTATCGGGGTCAAATTGGATTTTGGCCTCGGGTGGGCTGGTGTCCTGGGCTATAACCTCAAAAGCCGTAGACTTCACTTCCTCCACATTACCCTCATTATCCTGGGAATAATATTCAATGTTGTATGTGCCCACAGTATTCACATCAATGGGGCTTGAGGCCTCCGCCCACTCATTGCCATTCAGGCGGTAGGCTGTAAACATAATGCCTGAGCCACCTGGGTTATCCTCTGCGCTCAGATTGATCTGCACTCCCCCGCTATACACACTGCCCGATCCTGTCCCTGAAATGGTAATCTTAGTCACCGGAGGAGTTGGATCAACAAGCTCACCCATAAGGGCAAAATAGCTGGCGTGGTTTACTGTGGTAGTTGCCGAAAGCTTATCCCAATCAAATTCAGTCAGTTCTTTGATCCAGTTTATGCCGTCCTGGCTGGAGTAAAACGACAGGCTGTCTTTGATATACC
The DNA here is from genome assembly GCA_964607795.1 of uncultured Gammaproteobacteria bacterium. Taxonomy (GTDB): domain Bacteria; phylum Patescibacteriota; class Microgenomatia; order UBA8517; family UBA8517; genus DYGT01. The sequence goes on along the minus strand of CAZSLA010000014.1, from coordinate 12,401 downwards.
GAGTAAAATCAAGCCCTTTCAAGTCAATTTCAATTTCATAACCCCCGGGAAAGCTGATTATCGGCTGGCCGGACAAGCTGGAAATGGTGATGGAGACGGGAAAAAAGACAGTCTCCAAAGAATTTAGCAAATCTTCCTTCAGAGACACATGATTGGCAGCTTTTACAGATAACGCTACTTCCTGGTTCACGGAATCAGCAGGAAAAGAAAGCTTGTAGCGCTCTGCTTCAAAAAATGCCGCATTGCTATCAAATACCGATGACAAGTTAAGCAGTGGCTCGGTCCACAGATAATGGCTTCTGCTGCCCCTTTTTTGTTGGCCATGATAAGAAAAAGAATAGCTTGGCCAGGGGTCCGGCTCCGAGCTCTGCCAGCCATATGGATCCACCACGCCATCCGGGATGTTGTCGTCAAAATTGCCGTCTTCATTTTTGTCATGGACAACCATAAAGTGGATATGCGAGCCATTGATATTATCCGGCTTAACGTTTCCAGTAAAGCCCATTTTACCGATCATCTGGCCTTGCTGGACTGCCACACTCTGGCCGGGCCGGGATACAATCAGCCCTTCATCGGCCAGATGATAATAGCGCGTTTGGTAGCCATTTCCGTGGTCTATGTGAATCGCGTTGCCGCAATCATCGCAATTATTTCGCAAGGTGGCAGTGCCGTCTGCTGCCGCCAAAACCGGGTCTAGATAATTAAGTTTTGCAAGACCCTTTCCATAGTCATAGCCATCATGGGATGAATAGGGAAATGTTGTTAATCTCCCTAAATATGTACGAACGCCACCAGCTTCAGGCAATCCTGCACTCAACAACGGATACTCATGATCAAAATAAGAATTGATTGCCGTGGCCGCATCATTAAAGCTCATACCATTACCAATATAATCCCATGGTAAAGCCAAAAACGGCTGCACCTTTTGTGGCTTGCCCTCACACACCCAGGCAGCCATATTTTGAAAATATTTAAGGTTATTGTCCCCGGCCAAATTATTAAAATTTGTAAACAAGGGTGTCCCGCTCACGGACAGATAGCCCTTCCCCACTTCTGCGCCGGCCATAACAGGCTGTGAATTTGGATTACCGGACATAGCCTGTGCCCCCAGATTACTTGTATTAACGCCAAAAAATATGGGCAGATAATTTATCTTTTCTACCGTACCAAAAATACCAGGCTCAAAAGGTGTGTTGGTAAGCTCGCGGCTTTTGATAATGAAATCACTAAGCTCGTATGCGCTTCCCGGGATCTGGTCGTAAAACTGGGTATATGGGCTTCCAGTCCAACCCAATTCCTGCCACAAAGCTTGGTAACCAAAACCAGAAAGATCCACTCTCCCCCCAGCCATGTGAACCACTCCTCCTGCCTCCATAAAAGCCTTAAGTTCATGCGCCTCAGTGGCGTCTAAACTGCGAATCAATTGGCCGACAAAAAAGATGTCGGTTAAAAGTTTACCCTTGTTATCGACCAAACTACCGCTATCAATATGCGCTAAAGGCCCCTCTACATCCACGCTGCAGGGGCAAATGCCGTTTTCTCCAAACAAATCCCCGTCCTGCCAACGATCATGTAAATCCGAGGCTGCAAAAAAAGCAAAAAACTCTGGCGGCAAAGGCTCCGGTGGTGGCACACCTGGGTCAATCCCGTCCAAAGCCAAAGCGCTTGTTGGGCCCAGGCCGCGGATGCGGACAGTGTCTTGGGCAGATATTTTTTGGGGGCAAAAGATCCAGAGGATAAACAACAAACCAAAAACAGCAAAATTTAGATATTTTTTCACTGTTATTTCCAGAATAGTCCTATTCTTTTGCAAATATCAAGAAGCAATTTTTGGCAAAATTAGCCTTTCCACAGATCCACGTATTCTTTGTGATCATTGCTTTCAAAAATATATTTCACCGCATTAAACTCATCGCAGTGCTTTTGCTTTTGCGAACCCACGATCTTTTTTCCGCGTTCCCAAACCAAATCCCCAATTGCAGCTTCACCAAGGTCGTGAATTAAAGCCATTTTTATCAGTTTCAACTGATCCACTTTAAATTTAGGAGCCAAAAACATGCTAATACAAGCCACGCGCCAGGTATGCTCGGCCACCGATTCAGGATTTTCAACATTTTTGTTTACCCATCCTGTTCTAGGAAGGCGTTTTAATAGTCTTATTTTATGCACAACGCTTAAAAATTCTTCTGTTTTTGTCATAATTTATTTGATCGTTGGAATGGGCGGTATAGCACGGTCAGTTTCATAAGCCCTCGTGCTTGTTTTATCATACCGGAAAACGTATTACTATTGATCAATGGCGCAAAAAAACTTAATGACAGCCGAAACAAAGGTCCGCTTAGAAAAGGAATTGGAGCGAGCGGCTGGGACGGTGGCTGCCGCCGGCCAAGAAATGGGTGAAGCTTTTGGCCCGAATTGTGATTGGCATGATAATGCCGCTGCTGATGTTGCCGTCGAAGAATACAAAAGAGCCACAGTCATGGAGTCAGATCTTCGCTGGAAATTACTTAATGTAGAAATTATTAAACCAAGACAGGAAGTTGAGGTCGTAGATATTGGTAATACCGTTGTAATAAGACTTGGAAATTTTGAAGAAGATGAGACTTTTACCATATTGGGTCCTGATGATTCAAAAACAGGACAGGACCGAGGATGGATCTCATATCAAACACCCGTGGGAAAAACACTTATAGGAATGAAAGATGGAGAAACTAAAAAATTTTTTATTGGCGACAGAGCAGAAACCGTGACTGTTAAAAAAATCCTGCCTGGGAATTTTGATAATGCAGGAGAAAACTGAATTATTAAGGATTTTTGACCTTGCACCTTAAAACGCGGCGGTGCAGAGATCAGTCTTAATGAGGCATACACCTTGAGGTTCCTAGGTAAACTTTCAAGGAATTTGAGCCAGATCCTAGGTAATGGGTAGTGCAAGTCTATCCGCCGCCACCATATCCTGCAAGAAGCAGTGTCAAAAATTCTTGCAGGATATTTTTTTAATATTTATATATTGTAAACAAATATCCATATGAATAAAAAACAACAAGACGAACTGCTGGAAAAAATTCAAGACGGAGACAAGGAGGCCAAAAAAGAACTTCTGAATTTTATGAGTTTTTACATAGCCAAAGTGGCATTAAAATATCAAAATGAAACCCGTTTAAGTATTGAGAAGCTCAAAGAAGCTGGCTTGCAAGGCGCGGAACAAGCAATCAACAATTGGCCACTTAGAAAAGAAAGGCAATACAGATTCTCGGTTCACGCGCTTTGGTTCATAAGACAAGCAATAGGGGTATTGTTGAGCCTGTGGAGAGAAACTAGTCTTCAGTCAGTTTTTTAGCTCAAACAAAATGTGTTTTGGGTTTTACATTAATTTGCTGAGGTTATTTGACAGTATTATTGGTTCCATTGCTTTTACTTCATGAAAACAGCTGGGCATATCTGGAATTTCATTTAGCATGTAAATGGTTTTTCCTAAGATATAAGCAAAACCCATTTCCAAAAAAGCGTTACCACCGATATAATTTTTAACTCCATTTTTATCCCAGTTGGCAATTAGAATACAGTCAGCTTTTGCAATGTGATTATAGTGTTTACGAATATAGTCATACCTTCTTTTAAGTAGATAAGTATCTTCGTAATTGTTGTTTTTGATTGCTCTCAGATGATGACTTTTACCGGGATCAGGCAGAACGACTTTGTGATTCATGGCTTCTAACCTATCTTTGACCTCTACCATTTTTAGGTAGTGAGTCATTGATCCGCAAACTACAATTTCCATCAATCACAACTCCTCCTCGGGCAATCCAGTCCAACTTATTTCTTCAGGGTCTTCCATCTTTATACCCTGTTCATACCAAGGCTTAGGCTCTTTATCTTCACTCTGGGGAGGAATTTCAGTAACAAGCTCCTCTGTTTTATCCCAATCCCATTTTGCTTCAGGAATCCATGAGTCCTCTGTGCTGCCTTCTGGCTCAACAGGATCTTTTCTTTCTATCATTTTAACAGCTCCTCATATTTACGCATTTTATCCAAAACAAAATTCATTTTTTCGATAGCATCTTGAGCTGTCTCTTTATCGTAGCCTTGCTCTTGATGCAAAGCTGGACCGCGTTTTCTGGCCAAATCTGCCGAGATCTGTTCTATTTTTGTGCGAATGTCTTCTGAAATTTTAATTCCCTTGACACCCATCCTTCTCAATAGCATCGGGGCTTGGTCGTGTTCTTTTGGATAATGAGTCCCCAACAGGGCCATCATTCCAGTTAACTCAAGCTCTACAGATTCTTGTGCCCTTCGGATAGCCATATTCCAGGCCTTTCTATCAAAGGAAATTTCAGCATGTATCTTACACTCAACAGCTGCATCAAATAGTAGTTTTGCTCTTTTTTTGTCTCCCATATTAAATATCCAGCACCATTTACCGTTTGGTAAACTGATTCTTTTACCTCCTTTCTTTTTTATTAACTTCTTTATGTTTTCAACTGCCTGCTCACCTTTCAAAACAATGCCATGATCGGTCGCATCAAGGGACACATATAGCAATTCATTCTTGACACTTTCTTTGTCTATAAAAAACGGGTGTACTTCAGGGTATATTTTTCTATTCATAAGTTTTTTATATTCATCGCTTTTTCGCATCCCTACACAAATTGAAATCACAGCCTCGTTAATTTCCTTACGAGTAGTCTTTTCATGGTCATATATGATAAACATATCCAAATCGCTGTTGCCTTTGGCTTGTCCCCTACAAGAAGAGCCAAAAAGTACGAGGCTTAAAATCTTATCTCCAAGACTATTTTCGATTTTTTCCGTAAATACATCCAGGTAGTTTTTGTAAGTGTCATATCCCAAATTCACAGGAGTATCATTACTTAAATATTCCTCAATAAGCTCAGCATCACGCTTGTCTTTATCTCTGTTAAGTCCTTTCTTGTAATCCAAAACCTCTTCTATGTGAACAAAAGGTAGACTATCAATAATTTCTGCCTCTTTGATTAATTGGAGCAAAGGTTTTCTGGTTGGGGCAAACCACCAATTAGAAACCTTTACGCTGCCTGGTAAGCGAATGAAACCTTCGCTATCAGGAGTATTCTTTTTAAGTAGCTCTTCCCAAAGCAAGTCTGTAACGATGACATCAATATTGGGAGCTTCTCTGATACCACGTACAGCCATGGCTGCGCTTCCAAAAATTGCATATTCTCTTTCAGGAAAGCCCTGGTCTTTTACGCTTTGGGTTAATTGTTTTATGTTCATAGTAATTTAGTTAAGCTCTTCTGGGGTAAAAAAGATTGCAACCTCTCGACTAGCTGATTCAGGAGAGTCCGAACTGTGAATTAAGTTGTCATACACAAAATCTTGAAATCCTTCGGGAACATCCACAGGAACCTTATAGTCCACACCATCTTTAATTAAAATATGTCGTAGCTGATCTTCTCTGGTTTCTTCTGGCCTCCATTCACCAATCATGTCATCAATGACGCGAATATCCCCTTGAAGCAAAATAAGGTCAACCTCTTTGTCTGCTAAATAATTAATGATGGCATAAAAGTGAACTTTAGGGGTACCATCTTCGTTGTGACCTGAAGATTCGTATAAAGAATAGGCTTCTTTATACGTTATTCTATGGCGTTTGATTTGTTTAATGTCCGCCACTTGAGACAGCCTTTCCAAGATAAGACTTCTATACGGCTCTTGCGTCCCCATTGGCTTAAGCATTGCAAAAGTTAGATTTGATTGTGGTTCAGATTCTCTTCTTTCTATCATTTAAATAGACCAGTAACTTTGCTGTTTACAGCTCCTGCTGTTATGAAAGAATTATTGCAAGTTAGGCTAATACCATCAATTCACACATTGTGCGAACGATTACAAAGAGATCAGGATGAGGTTTTTTTGTTCATTTCACTCTCAAGTAAGTCTCTAATTATTTCAGATTTAGAGCTATTTTTACTTTTACTCAAACTTTCCAAGTATTCATCTAAGTTAGGAGATATATAAAAAGTAAAGCGTTTCTTCGAAATCGATTCTACTTCTTCAATGCACCAGTCTAACGTTTCTTCAAGATCTTCAAATGTATATCCTGTTTTAATTAACCGTGGGTTTTGTAAACTATTAACATATATGGGGTCCCTATTGTTTTGGTGTAGTAAAATAACTGGTTTTCCTCTATTAAGAATTGATGAAATTTCAAATCCTACTTCTACTGAAGAAGGATGAGATGCTTCAGTTAATGCAACATCACACTCGCTTACATACTCAGACCATTCATTGTACCACTCCTCTATATTCCTGCTGGGCGCACCAACCAGTTGTGGTGAATACTCAGATAAAACTTTTTCATATACTTCATGTTTCGAACTATTTAAGTAATTGACTATTTTTTCGTAGACTTGTTGTATCTCCGGTCTCTGACTTATTGAAGCAAAGAAATATATTTTCATTTAATTTTTTGAGCTACAAGGCTAAACCAGTCGGGCAGCGTTGTTTCTAAATGTTTACTCGTTGTAGACCATACAATATGTAATCCAGTGCTGTTAATAATTTTTAGAATGTCTGACTTATTAAATATTGTCATATATCTTTTACCAACGATGTCTTTTTGCAAGTACATACCTTTTTTTCCAATTCGAAACGACAAATAAATATATCCATTTGTTCTCAAAAAAAGATACAGGTCTTTAATTGTATCTTTAACATCTCTACGAGGAATTCTTGTAAGCGCATCGGCATAAATATGATCAAAACTATTGGGCACAAAAGGAAGCTTGCGGACATCAGAGCAGAGAAACAAACCATTTGGTACTCTTTTTTGAGCCTCTATTAATAGCCCATATGAACTACTGGTTCCTATACATCTAAGTCCATATTCACTAAGTATCGAGTAGTCCCTACCGCTTTGACATTCAGCTATAAGACAAGTGCTCCCAGGCTTAACAAACTTGGTAAATGGCTCAATGTTATATTTCGTAATAATTTTAATCATATTTCTATTCCATTCCCAGTTATCGGCATATTCTGAAGCCCTTTTATCGAAAGTCTGGTATGTAGTATAAACTTGAGTTTGCGTGAGATCTTTACCTGGAAAAACCTTTTTTGTTATTTGTTTTTTCATATTTATAAAGAAATTACCACGCTTAGAGTATATAGACAATTATCATAGTGTGAGAACTTAATTATTCTGTATTATCTCTTTACGTCGGGCAATTTTCTTTCTATGCCTAGTATTGTTGTGGGTTTGGTAATGGTGCTGTTAAAAGCAGATATTGCTCTTTGAATTAGACCATCATCGTCAATTTGGCAGTATGTGATCCCTGCTTCTCTAAACCTGTAAGCTGTTTCAGTGCTAAAATTAGGGTCAGTTGCCGCATATATTACATTTTTTATGCCCGACTCAATTATTATTGTAGCGCAGTCACTGACGCCGTTTCTCGGACTCCGATAGCTACAGGGTTCAAGAGTGGTGAGAAGAGTAATGGTATCGTCTATTTCAATCCCTTGATCCTTCGCCATTTCGAGCACTAAGTCTTCTGCATGCCTCACACCGTCTTTCGCGCTTGGGGAGATGGCAATAATCCTACCACCCTTTATAAGACATGCAGCCACAGAGCCATCAGGGTCCTCATTGTGTTCAGCGGTTTCTATGAGATTAATAAAAAAAACTTTTTCTTTCATGGCCTTATATTATAAGGGCTTAGTTTGTTCTGAACAAGAGTTGTTGTGCTAAAATGTCTAAAATGAATCTTGATACCGATAATCCGGATCCATTTGATATTTTATCTTCTACAAAAAATGTTCTTGCGAACTCGGATGGTGTGACTTTAAATTTTCAGAAAATAGATGAAATATCAAAGCAGGTTGGAGGCAGACTTGAAAAAGGTCTAGAAGATGCATATGGTTTGGGCCTTACTGGAAATTATGAGGGTGACTGCCAGCTGGTATTTTTACAGGATGCTGTGAACTTTTGCTTTTGGGCAGAGGAAAATCAGGAAAAATGGAAAATAGAATACCCCAAAGGGAATATTATTTCTGGAGGATGGTTTGGTTTAGTAGTAGCGTTCAAGCGAGCAAGAGAGCAGGGTATTCCAATACTTGAGGCAGATTATTTAATTAATTTGAACTCTGAAAAAACAAGAGAGGTTTTTAAGAGTGCCACCCAGGCTCAAATTCCACTACTTGAAAGCAGGCTTAACAATTTGATTGAAGCCGGGACGGTATTGAAAGATAAGTTTGAAGGCAAATTTAATACTTTACTGGACGAAAGCAATTTTGACGCATTAGAGATTATCAATCTGACGTTAAAGCATTTTCCTTCTTTTAGAGATGAGGCAAATTATAAAGGAAAGCCGGTGTATTTTTTCAAAAGAGCACAAATATTGGCAAACGACCTTTCGCATATAAAAAAAGAGAGCAAAAGATTGGATATCCAAAAGCTAGATCAATTAACAGCATTTGCAGATTATAAGATTCCTCAAATGTTAAGACAGTTTGGGGCAATTGAGTTTGCAGAAAAGTTAGCGGAAAAGGTTGATAGCTATAAACTAATTCCGGCGGCTTGCAATGAAGAAATTGAAATAAGAGCTGCAACAATTTGGGGAGTAGAATTAATTAAAAACAAGCTGAAAAAATATTCTTCAAGTCAAATTGATAATGCTCTTTGGCTACTTAGTCAAGACCAGACCACAGTAGAAAAACCATATCATCGAACCTATACAATTTTTTACTAGAAACAAGTATCCATTTGAATAAAGTTTATGGACTACATTAAAAAAACCTTACAAAATCCCTCGCGTACTGATGATGCAAATATTAGTGAGCTTTTAAAATTGGCATTTGTCAATTTGCTTCAAGGACCATTTTGAAAACAAGCTTAGCAAAAAAAGATTTGTTGACTATGCAGTTGAATTGTTCAGCTATCCTTTTTTTAAAGAAAGCATTTACAGCCAAGACTTAGAATTATTTGGCATGGGCGACCTGGTATATTCAATGAAAGACCCCAGCGTAGTGCGGGGGAGAAAATATAATAAAGAAGTAATTGACCGCTCTTATAAATTAATTAAAAAGTATTATGAGCGCAACAAATCTTTGTTGTCCTTCGTCCAGGAGCTCAGCCAAGAAGTTTAAAAGTTGAATTAAAATCGCATAAAAACAATGACAAATCATTGACAAAAAAATACTTTTACACTATAATGAAATTATTATAACAAAAGTACAACTATCGCTTACAGATGAAGAGGCTGCTATTCTTGCAGAATTTGGTGGGCGGTTTGGATACAATCTTTCAAAAACGATCCGATATATTATCAGTAAAGCCACAGAGAACGCATTGCGAGAGCGCACCATCCCCGTATACCCAATGAGCAAGAAAACAGAAAAAAGAGGACTTGGGGCGCTGAGTGAACACGAACAGGGTAAAACGACAAAGGTAGACGACATCGATAATTACTTTGACAACCTGTTGTAAATATAACAGTTGAATTCACTGAATCTTTCAAAAAGAAAACTCAACTCCTAGACAAAAAGAATCCTCAGCTCAAGACTGCTCTCAAGAAGCAATTTAACCTATTCCTACAAGATCCATATTACCCATCGCTCCGCTTACACAAATTAAAAGGGCTGAGATCAGAGAATTTGCTATCTGGATAGCTCCAAACTTACGAGCGTTGTCCATAAAATCAAGAACACAAAAAGACACTTATATTTTCTTTGATCTGGTCACTCATGACGAATATTGAAATGATACTCACGCGATCTTAAAGTCGCGTAGTTTATGTAGCTACTTATCCATACATTACCCCAAAATTCGCTCTCGTCTTGACAAAAAAAGAAAATTAAGCATATAATTTCCTCAAGGTAGAATCCGCTACCTGTACTTTTCGTTCTTTAAGCGCTCATAAGGAGGAAATTATGAGCAAGAAGGCAGAAGAACTTGCCGAAAAGTTCGGGCTCAAGTTGGAACGCACAGACTATATTGGCTCGGATCAGGTTATCAAGACGACACCTGAGGCGGCAATATCAGCAAGCGTCAACTTTGAGCAAGCCTCCGGTGGAAATCAAGGGACCACTGGAGGATGCGGACAAGATCCTGGAAACGTATCATCAAAGAAGTAACAGACAGGATCACCTAACAGGAGAAGAAATAATGCTCAACACGCTTTAAAGCTAGCATTATTTCTTCTCCAATGTCTTTTATAATAGATTATGCAATCACAGACTTTGGCCGTCTTCAACGAATATCTTCCTCAATATAAACAGAGATTTGGCAATTCAGCTGAAAAAAAGCTAAAGAGGATAATTTTGCGCGCTGAAGCTGAGGCCAAACTCACATATAAAAAGCTACCCAAACCCAAAACGTGCACTCTAAAAGTATATATAGAACTTTGGGTAAGGAGATCTGTTCATGAATATTATGCTTCAAAAACTCTAAAAGCAATCAGCCCCGACAAAACTAACCCAGATGTCTATTCTCAGGCGTTACAAAAATTTTTTTACCATTTACCCCTGCAGCTTATTCCTCATATCTATAAAGAGATCTTTGATGCCAAGGTGGAAGACAGAAAAAAAATTTGGAAGGAAATTGGCTTGCCTGCCAAAAAACTTGAGATGGCTCTTATCAATATTGTGAAAGCAAGAAATCAGGATGCTTTGGAGAGAGGCTTCAAAGATGAGTTGGAATTTATGCTGGCGAGCAAAAAAATACCACACACGGAGTATCAAAAATTTACAAAAAACCTAGAGAAAGTTCTTAAGTACTGCAATCAAAATTTACCTCCCATCGGAAAGCTGCCCGATAATTTTTATTCCGTATTTAACCTGCCATGTTATTTTTGCAGATTGCCCGAATTCCCATTCAAAAATTTCGATGATGTTAGAAAGTTTATGTTTGTGCAGTATACGTGCCTAGAAAAATTTAAGGATAAAATAATCGTGAAATTCAGCGATCAGACGGATATGAGCTACGAAAAAGAAAGTGACACTTTCCAAATTCGGATCAATAGAAATTTCAATTTTCGCCACCAGGCTTTATTTTTAATACACGAGCTTGGGCATGTAAGGGATCATCTGAATAAATTTGAAAATGGAGTCGATCCGATAGTGGTCGGCAAATATTTTGGAGAAAAAGCCGCAAAAGAAATAGAAATGGACGTATTGCAAAAAATTTCAACTGAATTATATCAGGCAAATTTAGCGGAAGTTCTCCTGCTACTTAGACTAATCACGTTTGAAATACAGATGTACCAAAAACCAGATCAGAATTTAGCCAAATTATACGCCAAAACCTTCAACGATTGCTTTTACGGAGCAAAACAAAAAACCAATCCTATATATTTAATAAACGAACGTATTGTTACCGACGCATTTTCCGCTTTACCTCATGCCGTGGCTGCAGTCAATGTTTTAAGCACCCACTTGGCTATCAAGGAACCACTTCTCTCCAAAGCAAGTTAGTACGATTCAACACATCAGAATAACTCACCATGATCTCAGGGGAGCAGTCAAAGTAATTTGCCTTTGGGAATCCCCTTCTACCTATGTGCATATTCCATCACAGATTTTAACATTCTTTCATATCCATTACCCTCTGTTTGCCTTGAATAATAACCCAACTCAGAAGCTGCCATAGCAGCAGTGCCTAAATTTGTGTTATGTAAATTAATGTCCTCTAAATTAGTGATTACTATGTACCCAATTTGAGATAGATCGTCTATGGAAATTTTCCCAGACTCGAAATCCTCCACGGCACGCTTGAATAGAATATTTAGTTTATTCATATTCGAGATAGCTCCGTCTAAATTTTCAACTTGGATAAGATCCTCGTATTCGTCAATTACTTCCTGTGGGATGTCTCTCAGCAATATTTGTTTTTCCACGATAGGTCTATTGTACCACCTTTTCTGCAGAATTTGTTGATTTATGATATTATCCATGCATGGGAAGCGGAAACGCTTTGGTGTGTGGGCCTTGAGAAAGCAGTGAATTCTAAGGAGGCATGGCCATGTCCGACCCTAATAAAAGCGGTGACGTCTATAACTCCGGTGAGCGTGAAGTAGCCGAGTGGGACAACGGTAGATTCTCTGGCTCGACGCGCATCGAAGACGGCCACCACTCAGTCAACGGACGTATCGACGGACACAAGTATCACCGTTCTTGGGACAAGAACGGTGAAAACGACCACAGCACCCTTCGCAAGGGCTGGCACGAAAATCACTGACCTCGGTTAACCACCTAACGTAGACAGCCCACCACCCAGGAGAGTGTCTCGAAAAGAGATGTATACCCATGCACACAGGCTTTGACCCACTCTCCTCTAAATATATTTGTTAAGGAACTACTTCCCTCCAAAGCAAATTAGTGCGGTTCAACACATCAGGGTAATTAAGCATGATCTCAGGAGCATACTCAAAGAG
>CAZSLA010000013.1:0-23398 GCA_964607795.1 uncultured Gammaproteobacteria bacterium | reverse complement strand
CAATTGCCTCTTTCAGATCCTTGCCTGTCACAGGGATGGTGTTATCCTGGCTAGCATCATCAAATTGGCCGTGGTAAACAAGCCCCGCTTTTTCATCAAAGACAAAAAAATCAGGCGTGTAGGTGGCGGTATAATCCCGCGCCGTTTCCTGGGACTGGTCATACAAAATGGGGAAATTAAAGTCAAACTCCTCTGCCATCTCGCGCAGACCACCGGGGGAGTCTTCCTCATAATTTTCGGCGTCGTTTGAACTTATGGCTACAATAGAAACTCCTGAGCCTTCGTAATATCGGGCAAGTTCAGAAATCGCATCCGAGATGTGTTGGGTATAAGGATCCCCATGAGAAAGAAACATCACAAGAAGCACCTTGTCATCCAAAAAATCCTCGAGTGTATATGGCTCACCGGTTTTTACATCCGGCAAATTGAAATCCGGAGCTTTGGTACCCAGTGGCATGATGGAACCATGTTTTTCATCCATTGCAGTTTTACCTTATCCTGTCCTGGCAATGCCGTCAATACACGCTCTAGCCTGTTCCCGCTTGGATCGAGTACAAAAGGCCCAAAAATACTTCCTGGTTTCTGCCGATAAACCAAAAGATATACAAAGCGGCAGCCGGCATAACAACATATTTTTCCACGAAGCCCCCGGTTTTTATCCTCAGAGCCTCAAGCGGCGGAAGACCGATGTTAACGGGAATGGGGAAAAACAAGGGGATACCGTCTTTGGTAATGGCATCGGCCAAAAGATGAGAAACAATGCCGATCATTATGGCATCCTGGACCAACAACGGATTAATATAGCTTGGATTCAGAAAAACGGGTAATAACTTCCAAAGCACATAATCAAAGATGATGACTCCCAAAAAAGAATGTGAAAGTGTCCGGTGGCCCAAGAATAACCTCCTGAAAATCCTTCCCAAGTTATCTCCCCAGGGCAATAAATCCCACAGCCTGTTGGTTGCCTGGTCCAGGTCCGGCATCAGGCTCCCCACAATATTCCCCACCACACAGGCGAAAACCGTAGGTATGGTAATTTCTTTCGGGGGATTTAGAGCCGCAACCGTCGTGAGGCCACAAAAAGCAATCACATCATGCGTCCTGGCTGTCATTTCAGTTTATAAGCACCTTGCCTGCGAAGAATGGCTGTAATATATATTATTTTTTTCTCATCACCAATATAATAAACAATTCTATATGGCCATGCGCGGATTACCTGTAACCCTGCGAGCTTGCCTTCTAGTTTTTTACCAGCATTAGGCTGCTCCGACAGGGCCATACTCCTTTTTTTGATTTTTTGCTGTTCAGCTTTGCGGAGGCGTTTATACTGCTTTTGAGAATCATGGGCAAGTACTACGTCCATGGGTTTATTTATCCAGGTCTTCTAGGCGGACAAATTTTCCTTCTTTAATCTGCTTCTCGCCCTTTTTGATGCTTGCCAAGGCCCCAGGTATAGCCAATATTTCTACGGTTTCTTCAAGAGACTCAAGCTCTTCTTCACTTACAAGAACGGCCTTAGGTTGGCCATTAATAGTTATAACCACGCGATCCATATTTTTATTTACTTTATTTACAAGCTCGGGAAGATTAGCCCGAGCGTCTGATATTGCGATTAAGTTTGGCATATAAATATAGTACAATATCTTGTATAACTTGTTAACAAATAACCCTCAGCCCTCCTGGGGATAGTGGCATTTTTTGAATTGACATAAGAAATGTAGACCAGACAGGTTCAACATTTTCAAGAAATTCATCTCCTAAATACTATATTACTTCAAAGAATCAAATAAATTAATTGCATCTCTAAACATTGCTTTACCTGTCTTCCCCCATTCAATATATTCTGTAATCTCTTCAGCTGGGACAAATTTTCTTTTCCATGTGTGGCTGTTAGCCGGGTCTGGGGTTTGAGGAAGAAGTTTCTCAAGTTTTGCCACACACCTAACTTGGTATATTGCTTTGTTTTTATCCAGACTATCAGGAAAAGTTACTTTTTGGACTCCTAAAGGCCTTACGTTTCCAATTTCGACGTCAACTTCCTCATTAAGTTCCCGTTTTAGGGTTTGCTCAATGGACTCACCTTTTTCTGGATGACCTCCTGGAATAATCCAGTGACCTTCTTTTGACTCACGACAGATTAGAATCTCTCCTTTGTCATTAAAGATAATTCCATAAACCTGGGTTATTGGAGAATAACCTTTAACGTCATCTGTTTTAATCCAAGTGTTTGCTACTCTGGTTCCTTTATATAAATATGTGTCTTGGGGATAATCCACTTTCATGATGGTTGTTATATAATTCAAGTGTGACTAAGCACAAACAAATTATCGAAAGACTCACTTCGGTATATGAAAGCAACAAAAACAATCTGGCTTTGCTTGTTACGGGTAGTGTTGCAAGGGATGAGGCAACTGAAAACTCGGACTTGGATATTCTTTTGATTTCAAAATCTAAGGAACCTTTTAGAGAAGAAATTATTGATGGAGTTGTAGTAGAGACAAAAACAAATACGGTAGATGGATTCATCCAAAAAATGAAAATTAATCCGATGTGTGTATATCAGTGGTTGGATGCGAAAGTGGTTTTTGATGAAGAGAATATTTCAGAAAAAATAATTCGCGAAGCAAAGAATATTTATGAAAATTACAAATCTGATCCAAAAGAAATTGCTGGAGTTAAAAAATGGCTTGAGAGTGCAAAGATTAAGATTGAGTCTGCTCAAAAAAACAAAGATGAATTAGCCTTAGGTTTTAATGTTTCAAATAATCTTTGGATTGTTGTTTAAGGCTTGTATTTGACTAACAACAAACCTGTTCCTCCAAGCACTACTGCTTTTAGGAGGATTAGAGAGTTAAAGAAACTGCCCAAAGATTTTGACGAATTATGGAAGAAAATGTTGACAGGAGATTTGGAACAAAGGGTAAAAGCTACTCTAGAAATTATTAACTTTTTGAAATTACAAATTTAAATCACGACATCCTTAACTTCAGAATCCTCTCAGAAAATCAAGACTTTACCACACTTTCTAGCCTAAAGACAATTCATGCGTTAAAATATCCCTATGACAGATCAAATAAAGGAAATTGGGACAGATCAAATAAAGGAAATTGGCCCCAAAATATTTGAAGCCATACAAAAATCAAACAAGATTTTATTACATTGCCATCCATACCCCGATCCAGATAGTATCGGTTCAGTTTTGGCTGTGACTGCTGTGCTTAAAAAAATCGGCAAGGATGTAACCCCAATAATTGGAGACACCGAATATCCACAAAGTTTGGTTGGGCTTCCCAATCGTGACTGGATCCAACCAAAGAATTACACACAGATAAACCCAGGGCAGTTTGATTTGTTTCTTATTTTAGATAGTTCTTCGTCTTCGCAAGTTACGCAGTTAGCTGACGTTACCTTTCCAAAAACCATGAACACAATTGTAATAGATCACCATGTTACAAATACTAAGTTTAGCAAACTCAATCTAGTTGAGCCAAACTACTCTTCTACTAGCCAAATCCTTTATGAACTTTTTAAACTCTGGGGTGTTGAAATTGATTCTGATGTGGCAATCTGTTTATTTATGGGGATTTTCGCTGATACAGGAGGCTTTAAGTATCTAAGTTCTACTCCAGAGGTTTTTCAAATTGTTTCAGAGCTTACCAAAATCAACCCGAATTATCATAAGTTAATATTTGATCTTGAAAATAATAAAAAGCCAATAGAGGTAGAAATGATTGGGTTAGCCCTTTCCTCTATCGAGAAACACTTTTCCGATCAGGTTGTTTTATCAGTAATTCCTTATGAGGAAATAAAAAAGAGAAATCTCTCTAAGAATGATGCTATGGAGGGTCTTGTTGCTGACCAGCTAAGAGCTGTTAGCGGATGGAATTTAGTTGCAAGTTTAGTAGAAGCAAAGCCTAATATTGTTACAGTAAGCCTAAGGACACGAGATGAAGGTAGATTTGATGTTAGCAAAATTGCAAAATCAGTTGGAGAAAGAGGTGGGGGTCACAAAGGAGCAGCAGGGACCATAATTAAGGAATCCATAGATAAAGCAAGGGAAATTCTCTTAAAAACAATTGGGCAAACATTCCCCGAATTAGGGAAACAATAATTAAGACCTCAATAATACTTGCGGATAATTTTCCGGGTCATTATTCTTCTTAAAAACCAGCATCCCATTGTGCTCATAAATACTAATGTCTCTATACTTTTCTGACTTGGCTTCGAGAATTTTTCGAACAATTTGGGGTTTCGTTTCCATAACTAAACCAGCAATAGAACATAACGCTTGTATTTTCGGATTATAACAATCCACTGTACACCAAACATTGTAATTATTTTTAGCAAGATCAGCGATTATTGCAATCCAATCAGTACCTTCTCTTGCAGCTGCAGAATATAACCTTTCCCCATCAACCAAACAACAAGATTGTATCCCCTTTTCACCACGCTGAATTACCACCGAGTTGACATTCCCAGAAAAGACCTTTGATTCATCAAAATGCTTACCATACCCTGCCCTTAATAATCTTGCTACTTCTAACTTATCTCCTTCTGTAAGTTCAGCTAGAGGTATAGATGTATGTTGTGGACTTGACACAACAAGCCTGCTTTTCTTTCTTTCCACACCTTCAAAAATACCCTGTGCATCTCCACCAAAAATGTCATAAACCTCCTCAGAATTTAAATTTCCACAAACCGCGTCTATCATATATCTAAGGTTGGGATTTGCTCTCACAAACTCCACCACTCTTGGGATACTCTCTTCAATAATATTTCTAGTCTCTTCGGGAATTATTACATCTGGAACGCGAGAAATTTGCTTTAGAGCATTAATAACTATTAACGGATCATTTTTTGCATTCTCTGGATTGGCAAATCTTATCTCTTTATTTCTAATTTCTCTGATTCTCTCAGGATTTTCAATTCTCTTTGTATGTACATTGAAAACACAACAGCTAAAGTTCACATCTCCTCTGCTTATCAATGTTGGTATGTCTGTAGTGTCAACTTGAGATAAATGTATGTCCACCCCACCAATTACTGCCCCAACTACACCCGCAAAAGTACTAACATAATATTGATGCTCCGCAGTATGATAATCCGGCGATCTTGTAAACCCATTTTCCTCTAATATTCTAATTATCTCTTCTACAGACATATGAATCTTGAAATCAAGATCGTTGACTTTCTTGTTCCAAATCATATCTCTTACCGCACCGCCAACCAAATAAGTGGTGGTATCAAACATGCGAGCCACTTCATCTATCTGAGGACATCTACTAATATCCTTCTCTATGGCAAATATGTTAATCGTCTCAAACACATTATCTGGATACGTTATATGTCGATCAATACCATACTGGTGTAACAACCCCAACACCTTCGCTCTAATGTCATGATCAAGTGTTAATATTTGCCAAATTTCATCATCCACATCGGTGACACTTTCAAGCATATAAGCATTTTTGATAGCTGCAGAAAGCGTTGATTCTTCAATCGTAAATCCAAGTTCAGCAGCAAATCGAAAGGCCCTCAAAATTCTGACTGGGTCTTTAACTATTTTTGCTTCTGCATCGACCATTTTTATCTCCTTTTTCGCAAGAGATTCCAAACCTCCAAAGTAGTCAATTACTTGCCCATCCTCAGTCATACACAGGTTAGAAATTGTTATGTCTCCCATAGCAAGCCTTTCTTGGATATCCTTTGCCCAAGTGAAATCATAGAGAGTATTTCCCACCTTCAACCTCATTGTCTGAACTTCATTCCATCTACCTATAACTAAATTGGGGAAATCTCTTTGAATTTGGTCTGGGTCAATATCTCCAATGAAATCATAATCAGGAATTGAAGTTTTTGCCTCGAGCAATAGATTTCTTATAGTGCCCCCATATAGAAATAAGGGAGACTGTCTTCTAGTTATAGTTTTGGCCACTTCAAAGGCTGTTCGAGTATTTTGAATCATATACTCCCTTTGTGCATCAGTTATTGGAAATTCGCTACCTTGACCTATACTTTGTTCGTTTTCCCGCATGCAGGTATTCTATCATTTAAAAACCAAGATATCATCCTATAGCACAGAAATATGATAAAATACCACCACTATGTCACCTGAAAGAACTATTTCAAAAAACGAATCAAGTGAAAAACCCAGCCGAGTAATACTCACACTAAATAATGTCTCTGTCTCCAAAGGAGAAAATGAAATCTTAAGTGGAGTTAACTTAAATATTACCCAGGGTGAGCATGCCGCCCTTGTTGGCCCTAACGGGGTGGGTAAAACTACTTTACTAGAGGTGATAAAAGGAGATGAGCAACCCGATAGTGGCAGTGTTTTAATTGCACGAGGACTTACCATTGCATATGTTCCACAATCAATTGAAAATGTTTTTCCCCGAGATCAAGAGCACACTATCTTGGAATACTTTCTTCACGCAAGAGGTCTTGATGTAATCCAGAGAAGAATGTACGAATTAGAAGAAATATTCACTCAACATGGACATTGCCTAGAAGTTGAATTGGAAGAGTACGGGGAACTCCAAACAGCCTTCCAGCATAAAGGCGGTTATACAATTGAGTCTGATGCCAAAGCAATACGTGATGGTGTGGGTTTGCCTGAAAATATCGTGCTAGGAACAATGGTTTCGAATCTTAGTGGAGGAGAAAAAACTAAACTATTTTTAGCACAAGCTCTTGTCTCCAACGCTGATTTACTGCTTTTAGATGAACCATCAAACCATTTGGATCCCGATTCTGTAGCTTGGCTTGGGGACTATTTAAGAAGTTATAGGGGTGCAATGCTTGTAATTTCTCACCAACCTGCTTTTCTTAATGCTTTTACAGAAAAAGTAATAGAGCTGTCTCTCGAAGACCGTGGGGCACTCACATATACAGGGGGTTATAAAAGTTATGAGGCACAAAAAGCACAGAGGGACACGGAAAGAGAAAGAAGTGCAATCAGAACAGATGCCGAAATAACAAGATTGCAAGAACAAGCCAATCGCTTTAGAGCGGGAGTTCATTCAAAAACTTCCAAGGACAGACAAAAAAAGATAGCAAAGATAGAAGCTGACAGGACCACAAGGAAGAGAAAAGAAAAAGTTATAAGAACAGGATTCGAAGTAGAAACTCAAAGCGGATATGAGGTATTAAAGACATCTAACCTCGTAAAAAGGTACGGCGAGATTACTTTAGACTACTCAAATATAAACATGGAAATTCTAAGGGGAGAAAAAGTCGCCATTATTGGCCCCGTGGGAGCAGGAAAAAGCACTTTACTTAAAATAATAGCAGGAGTGATTGAGCCAGACGAAGGAAGCTGTATAACTGGCAATAAAGTTGACATCGGATATTACTCACAAGAAATGGAAGACTTGAATATTGATAACACTGTGCTTGAAGAAATGCGTTTAATTGCTGGAGCTGCTTCCGATCAAAAACTACGCACCCTCTTGGGTGCATTTCTCTTCTCTGGAAACGACGTTTTTAAACCAGTTGGCATCTTAAGTTTTGGAGAAAGAAGCCGTGTTATGCTAGCTAAGTTAGCCATGAGTAAACACAACTTTTTAGTATTAGATGAACCATCAAACCATTTGGATATAGCTTCCCGAACTTCAATAGCCGGTATGTTAAATGAATATACAGGTTCAATGCTCCTAGTATCTCACGATGAAGAATTTATGAATAATATTGGACTAAATAGAATCATCAAGTTGCCTGAAGGTACAGTTACATTACTCTGAATATTGAATTAGATTTACAACTCTTTGCAACCCAAGAATTATCGGATATTTAGGGAAGATAATTTCACAAGGCCGTGTGGTAACAGATAGTTATAATTTTCTGAAAAAACTAAGAGGAAATTGGTTATTGGGGAACTAACTTTGTATTTTTTTCTAGGTTAACAAAAACTTACTTTGTGGTATTCAAAAGTATCGTCTTATCCCTTATTTTGGGCCAAATCGCTAAACATATGGCAACGCTTCCATTTTTTACCACTGCCGCACCAGCAGGGGTCGTTGCGGCCAAGTTTGGGTTTGGAATGAGCCAACGGACTTGTGCGCTTGATTAAAGGCTCGCCCGTTTTGGCCGTGGCATCAGCCGTAGTTTCGGCTAAGCCCATGTTGTCGCGCTCGTCTTCGTTGGTGCGTGCCTGGGCAAGCGGAATTTCACTCGGCGCCCGTGCAACGGCAATTCGGAAAATTCTTCGCGAAAGCTCTTCATTAATTCTGTCCACCAAGCGCTCAAAAAGGTCATAAGCTTCGTTTTTAAATTCCACCAAAGGATCTCTTTGACCATAAGCCCGAAGAGTTATACCCTCGCGAAGCCCGTCAATATGGTCAATGTGATCAATCCATAAATGATCAATTGATCCCAGATAGGCGTATTTTTCTATTTGTCGCATGACCTCCTCGCCCACTTGCTTTTCCCGGGCCGAATACGTGTCTCCTAAAATGCCAAGCAAAAAATCTCTGAGTTTTTCTTTATCCTTAATTTTTTCAAGCCGTGTCCGAAGGCTGATGCGGCTTGCTTCATCAAAAGGTAAAATCTCAAGCAATGAGCCCATCAAAGTCTCAAACTGAGGTTTGAGTTCTTCCTCGGGCCAACTGACCAAAAGCATAAAATCTATCTGGTGCACAAGCTTCTCCAGGATCTCCTCTTTTAAATTTTTGCTTTCCAAAACACGCCGCCTAAGGGCGTAAATGATTTCGCGCTGCTGGTTGGCCACGTCGTCGTATTCCACCAGGCGCTTCCTCATATCAAAATGAAATCCTTCCACCTTGGTCTGGGCTTGCTCGATGACGCGGGTGATGAGCTTGTTTTCAATGGGCTGGTCCTCGGGCATCTTGAGCCTCCCCATGATGCCACTTATCTGCTCACCGCCGAAAATGCGCATTAGATCATCCTCCAAGGACAAATAAAACCGGCTGCTTCCGGGGTCCCCTTGCCTACCCGAGCGGCCACGGAGCTGATTGTCAATACGCCGGCTTTCGTGGCGCTCGGTGCCGATTACATGCAAGCCCCCTGCGGCAATCACTTTATTGTGCTCTTTTTGCCATTTTTGGTACTCACTGCTCTTTTTCCATTTTTCTCCATCCAAACCCTCCGGCTTTTCCGGACGGGCTCCACCCAAAACAATATCCACTCCGCGCCCCGCCATGTTGGTGGCCACAGTCACAGCCCCGGGAAGGCCGGCATCGGCAATGATTATGGCTTCGCGTTCGTGGTTTTTAGCATTAAGAATGTTGTGGGGGATTTTTTTGTGTTTCAAAAGCTGGCCTACAATTTCATTTTTCTCAATCGAAGTTGTACCTACAAGTACGGGCTGGCCGGCTTTGCGCCGCTTTTCAATGTCCGTAACCAATGCCCCGTATTTTGCCCGCACAGATTTGTAAACCATATCTCCATGGTCCTTTCTTATGACTGTTTCGTTAGTGGGCACGACAACGACATCGAGATTGTAAATCTTTTTAAACTCGTCTGCTTCGGTCGCAGCGGTTGCAGTCATGCCCGCCAAAGTCTCATACATCCTAAAATAATTCTGAAAAGAAATGGTTGCCAGGGTTTTACTTTCCTGTTGGATGCGTACTTCTTCCTTTGCCTCAACTGCCTGGTGGAGGCCATCCGACCAGCGCCGCCCGGGCATCAAACGGCCTGTGAATTCGTCGACAATTATGACCTCTCCCTCTTTAATAACATAATGCTGATCACGATGATATAGAGTCTTTGCCCGAAGCGCATTTTCAATGTGGTGGATGGCTTCAAAATCCTTCTCATACAGATTATCCACACCCAATACTTTTTCCACTTTGGCAATTCCATGCTCGGTCAAAGTGGCCGAGCGGCTTTTTTCATCAATGGTAAAATCCGTGTCTTTATTCAAATTCTCAACCACTTTGGAAAAACGGTAGTATTTGTCCGTAGGCTCGGTGTCCGGAGCTGAAATGATCAAGGGCGTCCTGGCCTCGTCTATCAAGATGGAATCTACCTCATCAACAATGGCAAAGTAGTGGCCGCGCTGGACCATCTGATCCAGGGAACTGACCATGTTATCGCGCAAATAATCAAAGCCAAATTCGTTATTGGTACCATAAGTGATGTCCGCGCTATAGGCCTCTTTGCGGCTAATGGACCTCAAGTGCTCGAGCCGCTCATCCCCGTGGCTTTTGTCCGAAAACTCGGGATCATACACATAGCTTTTTTGTTCACCTGCAATGACAGCGGTCGAAAGCCCACAAAGCTCAAACGCGGGGCCATTCCAGCCGGCATCACGGCGGGCAAGATAATCATTGACCGTGACCAAATGCACCCCTTTGCCGGCAAGGGCGCGCAAATAGAGCGGAAAAATGGCAGACAAGGTCTTGCCCTCGCCCGTTTTTTGCTCGGCCACTTTACCTTCAAACAAAGCCGTTGCCGCCATCAATTGCACGTCATAAGCCCGCATGCCGATGGTTCGCCTGGCTGCTTCGCGCATTGAGGCATAGGCTTCGGGCAGCAAGACTTCCAACTCCTCCCCGTCTTTAAAACGTTTTTTAAATTCAGAAGTATTTTTGGCAAAATCCGAGTCTTTGTATTTTTTAACCTTTGGCTCGAGTTTATTTATAGAATCAACTACTTTTTGCAGACGGTTCAGCTCTCTTTGGTTAAGATCCAATACTCTAGAAAAAATATTAAGCATCCACCTATTGTACCAAAGCCAACCAAGTTACAAAACTATGTCACCTTTAAAAAGTGATCATTCAGATATTATTGGTATTTATCTCCTGCTTGATTCCCTCAACTACATCCTCTGTTCTTCGCACCTTAACCATTGCAATTCTTTCTTTCCACAAGGGGTCCGGGTCAAGGGGCCCGCAGATCTGCTCTTGGGCCCGGTTTGAATTTTAGAATACTCCCGGAGATGACGCAGCTGGCTTTTCTTTCAGGAGACATTTAATTTTTCCGGAGATATAACTTGAGTTTTTCCAAAAAACTTCAGATCAAGTAATTTTTTATCAAGAGTTAAAAAGAATTGGCAGTCCTTTTGAGCAGCAGAATGAAGTTGTATATTATCCTCCAGGTCTTCAGTGGGACCTGTTAATGCCCTTGTCAAGACATTTTTGTCTAAATCTACCAAATTAAACTCATCAATAAAAGAATTTGTTTGTTCATCGGGAACTTTGAGTTTGTTTACATAAAAAAGGATATGGCAGGATAAAACAGATATAAATCCTTGATGGCCATGTAGTACTTGCTCGTCAATCTCGGGGATTTTATTTGCGATTCCTATAAAACAATTTGTGTCAACGAAGACCTTTGCCATATTTTTTTCTCATCGCTTCTCTATATTTTGTATCAACTTCTCTTAGTGTTAAATTTGGAAAATTCAGATTCGTGACCTTTTCGGCAAGCTTTTTGGCATTAATCGTTTTAATGTCTTCGTCGTTGTTGGGTGTGATCTTACCGACAACTGTAGATCTGTGAATCAGGGAAACAGTCTCTCCCTTTTTGAGCGAATCTACAAGCTGGGACGATTTCGTTCTGAGATCAGTAGTAGTAATAAAATTCATATATACATTTAAGTATATACTTGAATATACATTTTAACAAGAGGTAGACCTTAGCTGCTTGTAAATTTAAAAAAGATATGTATAAAATAGCATATGAGCAAAAAGATTCTGGCCATTTTAGCCTTGGTGGTTTTGGCTGGTGGGGTGGCCGCATTTGAGGTAAAAGCACAGGAGGACCAAAACCCCAAAATCGTTTCTCTGAATGAAAGTGAAGTTGTTTATGGGAATTATTATGCCACCGGCGATCAGATTGAAATAGCCGGCACAATCAATGGGGATGCGTACGTCTTTGGCGGGCAGATAATTGTCAACGGAGTTGTTAATGGCGATCTGATCGCAGCCGGGGGCTCGATAAATGTCTCGGGTGAGGTTCAGGAGGATGCCAGGCTTGCGGCCGGAACTGTCATGCTTTCGGGCAAAATCGGGAAAAACTTGTCTGTCGCCGGTGGAGAAATAACCTTGGTCAATAACTCCAGCGTTGGTGGCGGCGCCCAGGTCGCGGGCGGAAGCATCGTCATTTCGGGGGCTATCGGCCGCGAGCTCAAAGGCGCGGGTGGACTTTTTAATCTGACCTCGACCGCAAACATCGGCGGAAACTTTGACTACATAAGCGAAGAGCCGGCGAATATTTCCCAGGACACAACTGTTGCGGGCGCTACTCGGAAACACGGAGATGCAAAACTACCGGACGAACAAAAATTGGCCCGCTTATTTGACACTTTTGCAAGGGCTCTAAGTCTAAGCGGCTTAATCACGAGCCTTGTTTTGGGCATTCTCCTCCTTAAGCTTGCGCCACGGCTTGTGTCCAGCGGCATCCAAGTGGTTGAAACCCAGACCTTAAAAGCGTTTCTCATCGGCTTGGCGACGTTTGTTCTTGTGCCCATTTTGGCCGTTGTTCTGGCAATTACCTTGGTCGGCATTCCCCTGGCCATTATCATGCTCTTTCTTGGGCTTATCCTTGTCATGGTCGGGAAAATCTACGCCGTCACAGCCATCGGCCAGTGGCTTTTGGCCAAAAGCAAACAAAAACAAAACCTGTGGCTAAGCTTTTTTGTGGGTATGGCTATGTATTCGCTTCTTCTTTTGATGCCTTTTATTGGCATATTTATCAGGTTTATTGCCTTGACCGTGGGAGCGGGTGCCCTTGTCATCAGTAAAAAAAATACCTATAATGTGATGAAAACACAAAAACTTATTTAAAAATGGCCGCTAAAACCAAACCCAAATCCCAAATCCCCAAGCTTCTTTTTCGCTCAGAAACGGATCGTGTGCTCGGCGGAGTGGCCGGAGGTATCGGCGAATACCTGGCCATTGACCCTATTCTCATCCGCCTGGCATTTATTTTAATTACCTTGGCGGGTGGCTCCGGTGTTTTGGTTTACCTTCTTTTGTGGCTTATAATTCCCAGCCGCAGCAATGTCAACAAGCGCGGTGAAGACAGCGTCAAAGAAAATATACAAGAAATGCGCGAGCGTGCGAATGAATTTTCCAACAACCTAAGGCAAGAAAGCCGAGGAAACAGCAGAATAGTTATAGGTCTATTGCTTTTAGGGCTTGGGTTTATTTTTCTTTTAGAAAACTTTAATCTCTTTCCTTTTATTGACTTCGAAAAATTCTGGCCTTTGATCCTGATAATTATCGGGCTTCTGATTCTTAGCCGCTGAATCTACAAATAAACATCAAATTAGCCTCGGGAAAAAACCTTTCGACACGAAACCTGCTTGCCAGCAAAACCTTTTCAAAAGCAAGTGCTTCTTTTCTTTTTTCATCGTAGTAAGTACGGTTAAAGATGATAATTCCATCGGGGACCACCAGGCTCTTTGCTTTTTCCACAAACTCCTGGCTAGCAAACTTCCCGGGAACATCGGTACCCACATACATGTCCACGCACACCAGATCATACTTTTTTTTGTGGCTTTTGATAAACTCGGATGCATCTTGGCATATTATCTCGACCTTTTTTGTATCAAGCCCTAAATACTTTTTTCCCAGTGCCACCATCTGAGAGTCGATTTCCACTCCGGTGATGCTTGCTTGCGGCCAATTTTTATTTACAATATTGGCAATTGATCCTCCACCAAGACCTAGTATTAAACAATTTTTAACTAATGCGTCTTCGTTTTTTACATGCTCCAACGTGGATTGCCAGACTTTTTTGGCAACCCCGCCAGATTGGGTGATGTTTCCGGCCATGATATAAGCGCCCCAAGCCAGGTCGCGCCAGACTTCCAGCTTACCGTTGTAATCAGAGTTCCTGGTTTCCACAAGCCGCCTACCAGCCAAAAAATCAATCAGTTTGGTCATGGTTTAAATTATACGCCATCCTTTACTTTGGGAAATATTCGGCATACAATTATTTTTATGACAGCACCACTTGCAGATATCCTCCGGCCCAAAAAACTAACGCATTTTGTGGGCCAAAGCCACATCGTAGGTAATAATAAAATAATCAACCAGCTTTTGCTTGCTGCCAAAAAGGATAGGGCTGGCATATTCCCCTCACTCATTTTTTGGGGCCCTCCGGGCGTGGGCAAAACCACCCTGGCGCGCATTATCGCAAGCGAACTTGATCTGGTTTTCTGGGAATTTTCAGCTGTATCCGCCTCGACCAAAGAAATTCAAAAGCTCACTGCCCAAAGCGCAAAAATGCTTATTTTTCTGGATGAAATCCACCGCTGGAACAAAGCCCAACAAGACAGGCTTCTTCCACATGTGGAGTCCGGACGGGTAATTCTTATCGGCGCCACCACCGAAAATCCTAGCTTTTCCGTCATCTCCCCGCTTTTGTCGCGCTCGCGGGTGATTGTCTTAAAGCAGCTTTCCGAACAAGAATTAAGCGAAATTGCAAATAGAGCCTTAAAAAAATTAAAGCTGAAAATTAAAAAAGATGCTCGCGAGTTTTTGATCGAAACAAGTAACGGCGATGCGCGCATTTTGTTGACCACCCTGGAAATTGCCGCCTCGCTGACTAAAGCCTCTGAGCTTACGACTGCGGACTTTGAGGCTGCGCTCCAGCGACGGGCACTGGGTTTTGACAAGCACGGCGAGGAATTCTACAACGTAATTTCTGCATTTATCAAATCCATGCGGGCATCGGATGTTAATGCGGCTTTATACTATTTGGCAAGAATGGTTGCGGCCGGCCAGGACCCCTTATATATTGCCCGACGCATGGTTATCTTTGCTTCCGAAGATGTTGCTTCCCCCACTGCCCTGGTTGTTGCCAATGCAGTTTTCCAAGCCTGTCAGCAAATTGGTTATCCAGAGTGTCAGGAAAATTTAGCCGCTGGGACTGTATATCTTGCCACATCCAAAAAGGACAGGAGTGCCTATAACGCCTACATGAGCGCTTTGGAAGATGTGCAAAAGTACGGCAATCTACCTGTACCCATGAACATCCGAAATCCGGTCACAAAACTGATGAAAGAGATTGGATACGGAAAGGGTTATGAAAAATATACCAAGAAAAGCCTCTTGCCTGAAAAAATAAAAGGCAAAAAATATTATAATATGCCGGAAATTAAATGAAAAAAGAATTGCAGAAGCAATAGGAAAATCCAACTCCCTCGTCGAAGTTCGGGATTCGCTTTTTAGTGTTCTCAGTAAACTTAGGCTTTCCGGCCACACTAGAATTGGGTATGTTTCAGGAGCTATCACCGCTGAAGGACCGAAAAATATACCTGTAAATATCAAAAGACTGGAAAGTTTTACTGAGCACATAAGAGCTCAACAGGGTTTCCCTATATTTTCTGCTTTGGCCTGAATATTTTGAAGCCACTTCGCGGTGACAAAAAGTTTGAGTTGCGCTTGGCTGATCGGGCATGCAAAAAGGGAGACATCTTAATCCTTATCCTTGAGGAATGGAACCCCAAAAAAACGACTACACTGGCAGAAGTCTGGAAAAGAAAGTGAAATATGTTATAAAAACAAAAGATGTAGACAAATTCTGGCCGGAGAAAGATATTGAAAAATATGGCTTCCAAACAATCAGCTTTGATTAAGATAAAACAAGAAAGCCACAGGCTTGTTTATAAACATTTCAAACTCGCTGATCCAATTATTTACAAAGCCATGCATGGCGTCGATTTTAACAAGTGGATGCAATTACCCTGGAAGCGGCAAAAAATATCACGGACAAATGGCGGCCACACCGCACTTTTGGATCAATTACTCTGTGGCATGCTTTGGAAGTCTAGCGCCTTGGCAGAGCATTTTTAAAAAATAACTTTTTTCCCCACCCACTTTTGAAGCACCTCGGGG
The DNA here is from genome assembly GCA_964607795.1 of uncultured Gammaproteobacteria bacterium. Lineage (GTDB taxonomy): Bacteria > Patescibacteriota > Microgenomatia > UBA8517 > UBA8517 > DYGT01. Next base: position 7,589 of record CAZSLA010000013.1, on the reverse strand, counting down.
ACGGTTATGCTGCCATCTTCATTTTGGTAATTTTCCATGATGGCAATAAGCATTCTAGAAATGGCAATGGCCGTGCCATTGAGCATATGTACGTAGACATTTTGGCCGCCTTCGCGATATTTAATATTTAAATTTCTTGCTTGGTAATCCGTGGTGTTACTTGTTGAGGCAACTTCCCCCCAGCCTCCGCGCCCCGGCATCCAGGCATCGATGTCGTATTTTTTGGCCGCAATTGCGCCCAAGTCACCCGTGCACATTTCCAAAATACGATAAGGAAGTGCAAGTTTCTGCATGATCTCCTCTTCAATGGCCAAAATTTCCTCGTGCATAGGGCTTGACTGCAAAGGGTGAGCATAGGTAAACATTTCCAGTTTTGTAAATTGGTGCACCCTATAAAGCCCGCGGCTGTACTTTCCATAAGCCCCAGCCTCTTGCCGGAAACAATGGCTGATAGCGGCGTACTTGAGGGGCAAATCTTTCACATCCAGGACTTCGTCGGCGTGGTAGCCAGCCATTGTTACCTCTGAAGTGGCAATAAGCCCCAGGTCCATGTCTTTTATCTCATATATCTGGGCTTCGTCGCCTTTGGGCTGGTAGCCGGTACCCAAATAATATCGACTTCTAGCCAAATCAGGCGTGGAAATCAAGTGGAATCCCTTTTGTGCCAAAAGCTCCATGCCAAACTGCAAAAGGGCATATTCCAGCCTAACGGCATCATTTTTGAGAAAGTAAAATTGCGATCCGGCCACTTTGGCTCCGGCTTCAAAATCTACTAAGTTGAGCCTTTGCCCAAGCTCCAAATGGTCCAAGGGCTTAAAGCTAAACTCCCTTATCTTACCCCATTTTCGGACTTCCCTGTTTTCACTTTCATTTCCGCCCACGGGCACATCCTGCATAGGAAGATTGGGAACAAGCTTTAAAGTTTGTTCAAATTCTTGTTCAATTGCTTTAAGGTCTTTGTCCGCTTGCTTGAGTTCCTCTTTGATATTTTTAGCCTGAGCGATCATCTCGTGTGTAGGGCTTGTAGAAAGCCTGTTGCGCTCGGCCCGGAGAAGCTCGACTGCAAAAATGGCCTGACGCCTTTTTTCATCAAGCTCGATTATCCGGTCAACCACCTGAGGGCTGGCCTGTTTATCAGACACGCCCTTTTTAACCAAGTCCGGGTTATTACGAATTAAATTAATATCAATCATAGTTATAGAAGCAAGTCGTTTGATATATTTTGCATAGCCTTTAGGGTAATGGCAATAAAATCTTTAAGCTCAGTTCCAAGCTTGTCTTGGCAAAACTCAATTTGGGCCCTGTTAACGCCAGCAGCAAAGCCGTTTTGCTCCCATTTTTTCAATATAGAATCTACTGTAACTTCTGATAATTTTTTGCCTTTAACCAAAGCAACCGCCACAATAAGCCCGGTAAGCTCGTCGCAAGTATACAAAGCCCACTCCATCTGAGTTTTGGGTTCCGGTGCATCGGGCACATATTTCCATGCGTGACTGGCTATCGCATCTTTCACATCCCGGGATAAATCATGAGTCTTGAGCCATTCCAGCGTCTGGTGGGTGTGGCGGGATGTATTCGCTTTTACATATTCATAGTCCGCATCGTGCAAAATCCCCGCTAATTCCCAGCTTGCTTTATTCCCCCCGAACTTCTTGGCCAAGGCTCCCATCACGGCCTCTACAGCAAGCATATGCCGCACTAGATTCTGGTTTTTGGTGTGTTTTTGAACTAATGCTAAAGCTTCATCCCTAGTCATATCTCCTCTTTCTGTATTCCATTCTTCTATTATACAGGTTTTCCGTATATCCACCCTCCTTAATCATCTTTCTTTCTAACGCTTCCACCTGTTTATTCATCAGGAAAGTGGCTTTATGGCAAAGCGTTAACATTAAATTCACAGCTTTTTCCTGATTTAATGGCAATTTTATTTTTCTATCTAACTTACCTAAGAGACTTAAATTTTTTACGAATTCTGAGGAATAAGACCGATAATAAACACCCTTTTGTCTGTCTTATCCCATATCTTAATATCTTTCTGTCTGGCATAATCTTCAAAATCCGCAAGCAACTCTTCAATTGATGCCTTGGCAACATTGGTTAATTTTATAGCGGTTTTCAAACTCGTTTTTATCCCTTCTGATCCTTCAACAATATTTTGTTTACCGGATCTGGCGGCACCCTCCATTTAATCTTTAAGTTTGAAGCTTTTAATATGGTTGCCGACTAGGTATGTTCTTCGGGTTTTAGAAGCGGGAAAAAGACGGTATCACGAATAGGTTTGTCTGCCAAAAAACTAAATAGCCTTTCAGAAACCCCAAAACCAGTCACGGGCGGCATGCCGTACTCCAGGGCGCGTACAAAATCTGTGTCAAACATCTGCGCCTCTAGGTCTCCCGCGTCGCGCATGGCCTGCTGTGCTTCAAAGCGCTTAGTCTGGTCGATCGGGTCATTAAGCTCGCTATAGCCATTGCCCATTTCTGAGCCTGCTAAAATAATCTGATAACGCTGGGTTAATTCTGGCCGATTCACATCTCTTTTCGCAAGCGGCGAAACCGCAACCGGATGCCCGGTTAGAAACGCCGGCCCGGCAAGCTGTTTTCTGATACTTTTCCACAAAAGGTCAATTAACCGTCCTTTTTGATCAGATTTATCATAAGCTATATTCTTCTCATCAAGTTTTGCCCGAAGTTCATCTTCTGTGGTCATTAAAATGTCTACACCGGTTTTGTCCAAAACAGTCTGTTGGTAGTCCAATCTTTCCCAGGGCTTAACAAGGTCAACCTCGAAATCCCCGATTTTAAAGTTTAATTTGCCGAAAGTTTCTTTTGCAACATATTTATACATTTCTTCAACTAAACCCATCGAATCCTCAAAATTAGCATAAGCCCAGTAAAACTCCATCTGCGTGTAATCCTGCAGATGCTCACGGCTAATTCCCTCATTTCGAAACTGCCGTCCAATCTCAAAAGTTTTTTCAAAACCGGCGACCATTAAGCGTTTTTGCCACAGCTCACCCATAGAAATGCGAAGATAAAGGTCAATGTCCAAGGCGTCGTGGTGCGTAACAAATGGGTTGGCATCAGCTCCGCCCGCGGTATTTTCCAAAACCGGGGTTTCAACTTCCAAAAACTCCCTTTCGGTTAAAAAATCGCGTATTGCATTCCAAAAAACAGCCTTTTTCTTTAATAAATCCTTGACGTCCTCATTTATAAGCAAATCTACATAGCGCTGGCGAAAGCACAGCTCTTCATCTTTGATACCATGCCACTCAGACGGCAAAGGCCGGATGGATTTAGCAAGCACGCGGATTTGCCGCGGAGTAACGGACACTTCCCCGCGCACAGTTTTCCCCACAATTCCCGTGGCTTCGATAAAATCGCCGATATCCAAAAGCTGAAGTTCATTGTACCCCAGAATCTGTTTTTCTTGGCTCGTTCCCTCCAGACCCTCTTCTTTGATAAAAAGCTGGATGCTGCCTGAATCATCTTTGATGTGTGCAAAGGTAATTGCCCCGTGCTCGCGCCAGCTCATGATGCGGCCGGCCACAGCCGCTTCCTGATTCGCAAAATTTTCGTATTGATCAATAACTTCCTGGTTTTTTTGTTTTTTATTTGCTTTCCCCGGGTATGGGTCTATGCCAAGCTTCCGCAAGCGTTCAAGCTTTTCAAGCCTAACTTTCCGGATATTTTCAAGCCTTGTCTCACTCATCTTATGAGTTAGTATACAACGATTTTGCCAAACAAAAAATATCCGTCCTTTAGGAAAGTGTCTTAACTTCTAAAATTTTGTAGATAATAGTGCCTGCCGGAGCTTCCACTTCTACCATATCCCCCACTTGTTTACCCACAAGCTTACTGCCCAATGGAGATTTGGGCGAAATTTTCTTTTTCATCGGGTCCGCTTCCCATTCGCCCACAATCTCAAATTCCTGGTTGACGCCATCGGTATTAAGTGTGACCAAAGTCCCCAAAGAAACTTCGCCATCCATAATATCCTCGGGCTCAATAATCTGAGCATGATCCACCACATGCTTGAGCTGGTCTATCCTGCCATCCAAAAACTCAAGCTCTTCCTTAGCATCGATATAGTCGCTATTTTCCCGCAGGTCGCCTTCCTGGCGCGCCCGCTCGAGCCTTTCCACAGCCGCCGGCCTTTTGTTAGCCACGAGATCCTCAAGCTCGCTTTTTAGAGCCTCATAGCCTTTTCTTGTTACTTGTATTTCTTGATTATTCATCTTCTTTAGACAAAAAAATCCTTTCTCTTGTTAGCCACGAAGGTGTAAAAAACCCTCGCGGTCAGCGGTAAATCTTCTTGGCTGAAGACTCGTCTATGAAAAGAAAGGAGGCATACATGTTACTTTTTTTCATCGGGAGGTTATTTTTAATAACAAACAGTATTTTAGGTGCTTATCTGTCCCTTGTCAAGTGAAATGCACGATTTAGCCAGTTTTTCGGAGAACCATCTGTTCCTGATCAATAAAATACTGGATGGCAATATACAAAGAAACATTGACCACCAAAGAGCTGAGGGCCGCCAGCTGGTCAAAGTAAAAAAGAAAAAACTGGGTGAGCAAAAGATGGGTCAGGACTGCAGCCTTAAAAGCGCGGTAAGCCTTAAGCCTGGCGTCTTTATGAACCAGATAATACACCCCAAGCATGGCCAAAAGCGAGCTTATACTTGAGGAGACAAAATGCCCCCAATCCCAAAAACCCATAAAAGTAGCCACGTCCCCAAGCCCGTCTATAAACGAAACTATCGAATAAAAAACAAAAATAATTACCAATAGCGAGCCAAAAAATGAGCTTTGAATGGCTTTTAAATAATAGCGATATAAATAATTTTTGGCGATGGAAATGATATGAGGCTTGTTTTCGGCAGTAATTTCTAGATCCTTAAGCGCTTTTTTTAAATAACTAATCACCGGGTCATTGCCTTTAGCGTGCTTCAAATACCACATAGCGCGGTTTTTTTCCTGTTCATCCAGGTCATACAAAATCACTTCTTTCATAACTTCCAGGGCATTGATCGCATAATCCTTTGGTCTTACGGCAAGCGAGCGCTCAAATAAACGGTAAAGCAAAAATATCGCCATAAATAAAACATAAATCAAGGCAATTGCCGGCTCGAAAAAGTAATTGTTGTCGCTGGTTATGAATTTACCAAGTTCATCAATAAACAAGCCAAAGCCAAAACCCCCGACAATGCTTGCAAAGCTTTTAGCTTCTTTGTTTAAAAATGTCAGGAGGACTATAAGCCCCAAAAACATCAAAAGCCCTCCCCACAGCATGTGGGCAATGTGAAGGCCGCTTGCACCCACTTTGGGATAATCCAAAAGCGCCAGATAGACCCTGATACCGATAATTGCCGAGACTGCCGAGATCATTAAATTTTCAATGTAGCCACCGGCTTCCAGATCAAAAATAAAAAAATCATGGAGCTTTTGCCAAAAATGCCTGTTTTTAATCTTGGCCTTCCGCATCTTTAGGGCTTTTAAATCCTCCTTTTTCATTCTAATATAGTTTGCTATGAAGCGCCTTTACTTGCTTTTCACCATTTCGGGCGCCCTGGGTCTATTGTACCAGGTAGTTTGGGCAAGAATGCTGGTTTTGATCTTTGGTAATACTACCTATTCCACCACCACTGTTATTTCCTTGTTCATGGGTGGAATTGCTTTGGGCTCATTTTTTTTTGGCTGGCTTTCGGATAAAAAAATAAACACCCTCAGGCTCTGGGGCTTATTGGAAATTTTGATCGGCCTTTCGGCCATAGTAGTCCTGGTGAGTTTTCCATTTGTGGTTTCTTTGTATACAGGCTCAACGCTCACCCGCTTTTTAATTTCCATGGTACTCATCCTGCCACCGACTTTTTTTATGGGCGGGACACTGCCTGTTCTTATCAAACATTTGAGCTTCAAAAACCTAACCGCCACGGTTTCAAAGCTTTATTTTGTAAACACGCTCGGGGCTTTTATGGGTACGCTTGTGACTGCATTTTTTCTTCTGGAGCTTTTGGGCCTTAATTTCACCGTTATGTTTGCCGCCTGGGCAAATATAAGCATCGGGCTTATGGCTTTTACCATCAGGCTAAAGTCCCAACAAAAAGAAAAAATCCCCAAACCAAGTTCTAAAAACACTTACGCCAAAACAACAATCGTCTTTGCCATGCTAGCTCTTTTTATGTCCGGGGCAATTTCTCTTTCCTATGAAATACTCTGGACCAGGCTATTGGTTGCATCACTGGGCACATATGTATATGCTTTTGCAACCATTTTAGCAACCGTCCTTCTGGGCATTGCCATCGGAGCAATTGTCACGCCCATACTTACGCGTCTGAGTCAAAGGTATATTCTTATGTTCGGCCTTCTTCAAATCAGCATTGGCTTACTTGCGGTTTTATCGCTTCTCATTTTGGGCCTGGACCTGGCTTTGGCAAAGCCAACCAAACTTGTTTTGGTCCTTATGCCCACTTCCATCCTCATGGGCATGACTTTCCCGGTGGTGAGCACCCTTTTCAAAAACAGCACCAAGCTCGGCACCCACGTGGGGCTTGCCTATAGCTTAAATACCACGGGCTCCATTATCGGACCCATCGCAACGGGCTTTTTTTTGCTTGGCCTAATCGGCACCAACTACACGCTTCTTTTTTTGGCAATTTTAAATCTGACTTTGGGCGGGCTTTTGCTGGCAAATGAAGGGTTAAAATTTGCTTTTGTGGGAATGCTTACGCTTATTCCCATTGCTGCAATCATCATAAGCGCTAAAGAAATGCCCGGCATATATATGGAGCATAGCCTCAAAGAAAAAATTGCTTACTACGAAAGCGAGGGCTGGGAATGGCAAATTTTGGAAGACGAGGTCGCCTCGATCTTGGTATTTGCAGGGAACAAAAACGAAAGCGACAAGGGCCTTATAATCGATGGCGTGCAAACCACCACCCTCACCATCCAGACCAAGCTTTTGGCCCATTTGCCGCTTTTGATCCACGAAAATCCCCAAAATATGCTGATTATTGCCTTTGGCATGGGCACCACCTACCGCTCGGCTTTGGCGCACGACATTGATGTAGACGCGGTGGAGCTTGTGCCCTCAGTACCTTTGACATTTGAGATGTTTTACGGCGATGGCAAAAAAGTTCTCGATAACCCCAAAGGGCAAATCATTATCAATGATGGCAGAAATTACATCTTTCTCGCCGAGAAAAAATACGACGTCATTGCCATCGATCCGCCGCCACCCATCAATGCCGCCGGCACCACGGTTTTGTATTCCCAAGAGTTTTATGAGGATGCCAAAAAGATCCTCAACCCGGGCGGAGTTGTGGCCGCTTGGTTTTGGTACGGAGCCTCCGAAGATGATTTCCGCATGCTTTTTGCAAGTATGCGCCGTGTCTTCCCGCATATTTTGGTCGCCGTCAGCCCGGATGGCAGGGGCGTATTTTTCCTGGGCAGTGAGGAAGAAATCAACCTTGATAATAAGGCCCTGGCTACGCGCTACCAAGGCAAGGTTTATAAAGATGTCAACGAATGGACAAATAATCCCTACACCATCGCAGAGCTCATGGAGCTTTTCGTGGGCGATGAACATACTGTG
>CAZSLA010000012.1:0-24435 GCA_964607795.1 uncultured Gammaproteobacteria bacterium | reverse complement strand
CAGCACTTTTTTGCAAGCTTGGCTCCGGGCTTAACAAAGCCTTGATATAGCCGGTTTTATCTAAAAAATCATATAAAATCTGCCCCGCGGTTTCAGTTTTCATGGCTTTCAGATGGCTATTTATTAAGGCAATTATTGTTTTGATTTTATCTTTGGTTTTGGTGCTCACCTTAAGCTCGCCTACATTTTCACAAGCTTCAAATAGGCTTAAGTTATATTTTTTAGAAAAGCCCAAGATTAGAGCCAGATCGCGCTCCGTGATGGCCAAATGCTCCATGGTTAAGACCCTGTAAAGGCTTATCGTGTCCTCCAGACTGTCAAGCACTTTTAAATAGGCCACGAGGTTAATTATTTCCGGCTCTTTAAAAAGCTTGCCTGGCCCCAAAAACTGGTGGGGAATGCCAAGCCTGGCAAGGGCGTGCATAAAGCTCTCGGCATGATTATTTGCCCGCACCAGGATGGCGATGTCTCCGTAGTCGAAGCCATTTTCCACGAGCTTTTCAATTTCCCTACCCACAAATTCAGCCTCATTTTCGGCCTTTTGAGCATGGATAAATTGCACGGGATCGCCCTGGCCTTTAGTCTTTGCAACAAGTTTTTTATCAAAATTCTCCACCGCCTCAAGCCGGTCCGGATTATTAAAACAAATAAGTTTATATGCCGCCTCCAGGATGGTTTGTGTCGAACGGTAATTTTTTGTTAAGATGGCCATCTGGCTTTGGGGATAGTCTTTTCTGAATTGCAAAATATTGGAAACGGCCGCCCCCCTGAAGCGGTAAATACTTTGATCGTCGTCACCCGTGGCCATGATATTGGCTTTCTCGCCGGCAAGAATTTTTGCAAGCTGGTACTGAGCAAAATTAACATCCTGAAACTCATCGACCAAAAGGTAGCGAAACTGCTTTTGATAATTGGCCAAGACATTCGGACGCGTGCGAAAAAGCTCCAAGGCCTTGGTAATCAAATCCCCAAAATCCATGACTCCCTCGCTTGCTTTTAACTCAGCATAAGTTTTATAAGCTTGAGCCAATTCCAGGGTTTGCTGGGCAGCAAATTGCTGGCTTTCTAGGGCCCTGGGTAAGCTTTTAGCATAAGCAAGATATTTTTCTACATCCACGTCCTCATCCGCTAGGCGCGAAAAATGCGTAAGCATGGCCGCAATAAATTTATTGGGGTTGCCGCGCGGACGAAAGTAATCAAGCTCAAAATCAAAAATACGCTGCCTGATAAACTGGATTGACTCAGCCTCACTCATAAGTTGAAATCTAGGCTCAAGGCCGATGTGCAACGCCTCCTGGTGCAAAATTTGGTCGCAAAAGCTGTGGAAAGTCATGATCCACATGTTGGTATAGCCATAAGGCAGAGCAATATCCACGCGCTCTTCCATCTCACGCGCCGCCTTTTCCGTAAATGTCAAAGCCAAAATCTCATTAGGGCTCACATTGCATTTGGCAATCAACCGACAGACGCGCTCGGTAACCACCGTAGTTTTGCCTGTTCCGGCTCCGGCTATTACTAAAAGCGGGCCTTGGTCGTGCTCAACGGCTTTTTTTTGCTCTGCGTTTAGTTTTTTTGAGGACATGATTATTCCTCAAGCCTTTTTGTCTCATCCTGTATACCTTCTCCCAGAGATTGAGTGGAGCTGATTTTTTGCCCAAGCTGGATAAAAGTAGAATAGACATTACTCATCATGTTATAGGCATTATTCAAATGACGCTGCAGGGTCGATAAATTATCCTCAACTTTTACATAATCCTTTTGAATGGCGCGAATCGAAGAAACCACCTCGCGTGCTTTGGCTTCGATTTTCTGGCCTTCAAAGCTCATGAGGATAGCGCGCAAATAAGCATAAAAAGTAGTGGGGGAAACAGGCAGCACACGTCGGCTTGCGGCATATTCAAACAATTCGGAATCATTGACGATTTCATAGTAAACCGCCTCAGAGGGCACGTACATCAAGGCATAATCAATGGTACCTTCATCGGTCAAAATATATTTTTGGGAAATGGCGCGGATGTGGCCGCGGACGTCATTAATAAACTGGCGGCGGATGGCCTCAGTCTCTTTTTTCGTGGTGCTTGAGGCCATTTTGCGAAAATTCTCCATGGGGAATTTGGAATCGATAGGCACGATACCGGCGCTGGTTTGAATAGCGGCATCCACCTTTTCGCCCGAACGAAAAGCATACTGCAAGTGAAAACTTTGCTTGGGAAGCATTTGTTCCAAAAGCTCTTTTAAGACCTGCTCGCCTATATTACCCCGCAGTTTCGGGCTTTGTAAAAATTCCTGCAGATCTTTCATGCTTCTGCCGATCTCGCTCATTTCACCGATGTTTTTTTGCACCTCGGAAATTACCCTCGCGGCATTATCCAGCCTCTCGTTTAAGACTTTTGTAGACTCATGCATGCGCTCATTAAAGGTTTTATTTTGCTCATCAAGCCTGGTATTGGTGGTTTTGAGATATTCTAAAAGCTCATCCGAAGGTTTATTTTTCTGACCCAGCTCGTTGATCTTTTTATTGATCCACAAAAAAAAGGCCACCAAGCCACCCAAAAATATCACCAGTAGCAAAAGAAACGAATTGTCCATTGCGTCCCATTGTACCAAGTCTTGGGTTACAATAAAACATGCCCAGAAAAAAGAAGATAGCTAACAGGCACCGAGAAATTAGGCTGCGCAAAAACGTCTTCCCCGCAGTCATTCTCACCGTAATTTTTTGCTTGCTTTTGCTTTTTATTGTCCTGACAATTCCACCCACAACCGACCTTGTAATTCTTGCCTTTTTTGCTTTGGTTTTTTTGAGCCTTTTGTTTATGGGCTCATTGATCTTAGGAAACTCACGCAGGGGTTTTTTATTGGCACTCGCTGCCATCATCTTTTTGTTTTTGCGCTATATGGGCATTGGCAACTTACTCAACTTAATTCTTATTTTTTCCCTGGCAATAATTTTAGAGGTTTATCTCTCTTCCACTTGACGATTTGATACTGATTGTTATACTTCAATTAAATAAATCACTTGCAAAAAAATGCGCATTTCCAAACATACTTTAAATAAGTCGCTCAAAAAAGAAATCGAAAACACTTTTATTCAACTTATTGCCGATTTGAATAATAAAAGCAAAGCCGAAGAGTTTATAAACGATTTTTTGACGCCCGCAGAAAGGGAAACTTTTGCCAAAAGATTGGCCATTGCCTATTGGCTCAAAAAGGGTCGAGGCTACTTAAATATAAGACAAAATCTCAAAGTAAGTAGTGCCACCATTGCCACAATACAAAACATGATGAAAGGCACAGGTTTTCAGCAAGGCCTTAAACAAGTGGAGGCTGATGAGTGGGCAAACCGGTGGGAAGAAAAAATTAAAAAATTTTTAAATAACTCCTGATTGTGACTGCGATTTTGCCGCCTGAGAAGTCAGCGTGGTAAAATAGCCTATGAAAAAGTATTTCACAACACCAATTTATTATGCCAATGGCTCGCCGCATATAGGCCATTTTTTGACAACTACCGCAGCCGACGTTTTGGCACGCGCTTACAGACAGTGGTATGGCAAGGACTCGGTTTTTTTTACCACCGGACTTGACGAGCACGGCACCACGGTGCAACAAGCTGCGGACAAAGAAGGCTTTTCAAACTACCAAAAATATGTTGATCTTAAGGCCTCAGAGTGGCAACAGGCATTTGATGACGCAGCTATAAGCTATGACTATTTCGTACGCACAACCAACCCGGAGCATAAAAAATTTGCTCAGACTTTTATCCTGAAACTTGAGCAAAACAATGATGTTTACAAAGGAGTTTACAAGGGCAAATACTGCAGCGGATGCGAGAAGTTTCTTACTCTATCGGACCTTGATGAAGAGGGCTTTTGCCCTTTGCACAGGCACGACCAGGTAATTGAAGTTGAGGAAGAAAATTATTTCTTTCGTTTATCAAAATATGTCCCCAAGGTCAAGGCTCTGATTGAAGAAGGGAAAATCAAAATTTTTCCCAATAACAAGGCCAACGAAATCCTTGCTCGCTTGGAAGAGCGGATTGAAGACATAAGCATCTCCCGCCCCAAAAGCAAAGTGGCCTGGGGAATTAGCTACCCCAACGACCCGAAGCAAACGATATATGTCTGGGTCGAGGCTTTGATAAACTATTTATCATCCTTAGCAATCAACGACAAAAACGAATTCTGGAAAAACACAACCCATTTACTTGCCAAAGACATTAGCTGGTTTCACAACGTCATTTGGCCATCTATGCTTCTAGCGTCCGACTACCCACTTTACCGCGAATCGGTGGTTCATAGCTATCTTGTAATCGGCGGGGAAAAAATCAGTAAATCCCGGGGCAATGTTATTACCCCCACGGAGATTATTTCTAAATTCGGGCGCGATGCCGCGCGCTACCTTATTCTTGCCAACTACCCATACCAAAACGATGCCAACACTGACCGCGACCTGCTTGCAAGACGCTACACCGCTGATCTGGCAAACGGACTCGGGAACCTTATCTCCCGCGTGGCCGCGCTCGCTGAAAGCATCTCTTTCAAAGGCAGCAAGGCAAAAATCCAAACCGACACAAAGATCAAAAAATACCTTGAGTCTTACAGGTTTGATCTGGCCCTTGAGGAAATCAGACAAAGTATTTCCGCGCTTGATAGTTTAATTAATCAAACCGAAGTCTGGAAACAAAAAAGTGAAGAAAAAACGCGCACCATAGCTGCCCTCGTTGCCGGAATTCAACAACTAGGATATAATTTAGCCCCATTTATGCCACAAACTGCTTTAGCTATTGAAAAACAGTTTTCTAGAAAATATATCAAAAAGGCAAAGCCTTTATTTCCCAGAATCTAAAATATGCTGAGAAAATTTCTCATTAAACACGAAAAAAAAACTCTCCGTGCCTTTGAAATCCTACCGGGATTTATTTCCTGGAATCTCATTCTTTTCCCTTATTGGGGCATCTTTTTAATTCCTAATATTGTTGCTTATTTTATTCTTTTGTTTAATGCTTACTGGTTTTACCAAGCCTTTGGCATAGCTTTTACCGCCATTTTGTCACACATGCGCATCCAGGCCTCAATGCACTACGATTGGCTGGGAGATTTGAAAAAATTTCCCGACTGGCAAAAAGTGCACCATGTTGTCATTATCCCAACTTACAAAGAACCACTTCATATCCTTGAGCGTACAGTTGGATCACTTGCAGCCCAAGAGCTTCCGCGCAAGCAAATAACCGTGGTCTTGGCTACAGAATTTAAAGAGAATCAAAAAGAGCGCAAGGCTAAAGCCCAGGCTCTGAAAGACAAATTTGGCAAGTCTTTTGCCAATTTTATTGTCACTGTTCACAAGCTTGCCCCGGGCGAAGCAGTAGGTAAATCCTCTAACGAGCGACACGCCGCCCTTGAGGCCAAAAGGCTGTTGATCACTGAGTGCAAGATGAACATCAATTACATGACGGTCACAAGCTGCGATGCCGATCACCTTTTTCATCCCAAACATTTTTCTTCCCTTACCTATAAATTTCTTGACAATCCAGACCGCTATCGCCATTTTTGGCAGCCGGCTGTACTTTTGTACAACAACATCTGGAGGCTTCCGGCCATCACCCGCGTGCCCAACACCTTGGCTTCAATCTTTATTCTTTCTATGCTTCCCAGGCGCGATCGGCTGATAAACCAGCAGAATTACACTTTGTCTTTTAAGCTTTTGGATAAAACGGGGTATTGGGACCCAGATAGAATCCCGGAGGATTGGGGCATTTTTTTCAAAGCCTTTTTTGCAAACCGCGGCAAAATCGAAGTTGAGCCGATTTATCTGCCTTTATACGCCGATGCCATGCAATCCACCACTCATTGGCGGACTCTCAAGGGCCAGTATTCCCAGGTAAAGCGCTGGGCTTGGGGAGTGTCTGACTCATCTTGGATTATTTACAATTATTTGGTTGCACCTGGGATATCTTTTTGGGATAAAACCACCCGCGTCAGCACCTTTATCCACGGGCATTTCTTGTGGCCAGTACATTGGTTTGTGATTACTGTGGGCATTAGTTTACCAATTATTATTAATCCTGCTTTCGGAAGAACCACCCTGGGCTACCTGACACCAAAAATTTCCTCCTTAATTTTAACAATTGCTTTGGTATTTTTGGTAGTGATGCTTATTTTAGACTACATCTATAGACCCAAGCGCCCCAAAGACTTCCCTTTGTGGCGTGCAATTCTGATGCCCCTGGAATTTGCCCTTATGCCCGTGGCTACTTTCTTTTTTACCACTCTCCCGGGCCTTGACGCCCACACCAGGCTGATGCTGGGGAAATATATTGAATACAAAGTGACTGAGAAGGTTTAATCTCTACAAACACAAGTTAAATAAATACACGTTTGTAATTCGCTCATGGCTAACTTTGTATACAGTAGAATTGCATAGGCTATAAGATTATTGTTAATATCTAAGAAACCATGCACAACCAGTTCACAGCACCTCTGTGGGGAGACGAGGGTTTTTCAGCCATTTTATCCATGAAATCTATCCCGCAGATTATTGAAATCATCAGACGCGACACTTCTCCGCCTTTGTATAACATCACTGAGCACATCGCCTTTCGTGTCTTTGGCGTCAGCGAAGTAACCATCCGCAGCCTGTCATTTTTCTATTACATGCTTACAATCTTTTTTATCTTTTTAATTACCAAGCTTGTGTGGGACAAAAAAACTGCCCTCCTGGCCTCCGCGCTAGCTTTTCTTAACCCCTTTTTCTTTGTTTATGCTTTTGAAGGCAGGATGTATGCCATCATGGCCCTCGGTGTCTCTGCCTCGATGTATTTTTATTTCAAACTTGTAAAAACCAAGACCCAAAAGCCCTGGAGTGCGGTTATAGGGTATGCGCTGGCGACCGCCTGGGCGCTTTACAGCCACCACTTTGCCATCTTTGCGGTCTTGGTCCAGGGGTTTTGGTTTTTGTATGAACTACTAAAGAAAAACTTCACCTTTGCCCGCTACCAATTTTTGGGCTTTTTAGGAGCTGGCATTTTATACTCCCCATGGCTATGGCCTCTGTATGAGCAAACGCGCATGGTTGGAGGCGGTTTTTGGCTGGGCAGACCAGACGGACGCGACCTCATTAATCTTATAAGTGAATACATATCAACAGGTATCAAGCCACTTTCTGAATATGCTTTGTATTTAAACCTAATGGCATTAGCACTTCGCCGCTGGGACAAAAAACTTAAAACAAGCTTAATACTTGCAAGCTGGTTTTTAGTACCCATTGTGCTGACGTTTGTCATTTCACAATTTTTCCAGCCCGTTTTTTACAACCGCTACCTGATTTACACTATCCCGGCACTCGGAATTATTCTGGCAAGCAACCGAAGAAAAATCATCTCCGCCGTCCTTTTAAGCATTATTCTGGGACTTTTTATCCACATTGATTGGCATTATTTCCAAAATCCCCAAAAGCTGCCTTTTGATAAGCTGGCCGCTTATGTTATTGAGACAAAGCACAACAACGACTTTTTAATTAATTGGAGCTCGGACTCGCACCACTTATGGGAAAGCAAATTCTACGGCATCCCCGGGCCGATTTACGTGGGAGAGGATGGGGGAGAGCTGCCCTTTTTTGTAGGCACGGCGCTTATGGAAGAGGGAGACATCATAAAAACCATACCTAAAACCGGGAGAATCGGGGTCATTACAAGCGGCCAAGTTGAGGAAGTTGTCCTTCCTGGTTATACTGAAAGTGAAAGTAAAACTTTTGGCAATCTTAAATTTATATGGCTAGAAAAAGATTAGATCAATTCTTAAACGCCATTCATGCACCAAACTGGCTTGCTGTTTTCCTTTTGCTTTTGTTTGTACTGCGTATCCCCAGCTTCTTTGAGCCATTTAATTATGGGGATGAAATGATTTATTTGACCTTGGGCCATGGTATTAACCAAGGCTTGGTGTTATACCAAGATCTTCATGATAATAAACCGCCACTCTTATACTTTACCGCCGCTGTAGCTGGCAATGTCTTTTGGTTCAGGGTAATTCTTGCCTTTTGGATGATGGCAACTACCATTATGTTTTGGCGCCTGTCAGAGCGGCTTTTCCCCAAAAACGGCAAACTGGTAAAAACCGCCACCATCCTTTTTGGTTTGCTCACTACCCTCCCGTTTTTAGAAGGCCAAACCTCAAATGCCGAACTGTTTTTGGTGGGCCCGGTTATTGCCGCTTTTTATCTGATCATTAATAAAAATGCCAGGCTTTGGCATTACGCGCTAGCTGGTTTTTTGTTTGCTGTGGCAACTTTGTTTAAAGTCCCCGCTGTTTTCGACGTCATTGCTTTGATTTTTGTTTTATTCATCATCCTAAGCAAAAATAAATTGAACAAAAAAGCCTTCCTACAAAAGAGTGTCTTGATATTTTTTGGTTTTATCACTCCAATCTTTATAAGCTTTGTCTGGTACTTTGTGCGTGGTGCTCTAAACGAATACCTGATTGCTGCATTTTTGCAAAACATAGGCTATTTGTCTTCCTGGCGCCCGGGTGATGTGGCCCAGCCCTTTATGGTTCGCAATGCTCCGCTTCTTGCCCGCGGAATCATCATACTTATGGGCTATATAATCCTGTTAGCGTATCGCAAAAAACTGACATTACCCTTTTTGTTGGCAAACGCCTGGCTACTAAGTAGCTTATTTGCAATTACCTTGTCGGAAAGGCCATATCCGCATTATCTTATCCAGGCTGTTCCTGCCATGTCTCTCCTTTTTGGCATGCTTGTTTTCAAAAAAGACATCGAACAAGTACTAACCATTATTCCTATGTTTTTAGCCATATTGGTACCTGTTTATTATCATTTCTGGCACTACCCAACCCTGCCTTATTACGAGCGTTTTCTTAGCTTTGCCACTGGCTCAATCAATAAAGAAGAATATTTTGACCGCTTTGAAGGCTATGTTAACCGTAACTATGAAATTGCCAAATTTTTGCGCGAATCTAGCAAACCAGATGATCAAATCTTTGTCTGGGGCGATTCATCCACCATCTATGCCCTTACCCGAAGGTTTCCGCCAATAAAATATGTGGCCACTTACCATATCCACGACTTTGCAAATAAAGAGACTGTGATTTCCGCCATTGATATAAAAAAGCCGGCGTATGTTATAGTATTACCCGAGGCCGAGGACTTTGTAGAGCTTGATGCTTACTTAAACTTAAATTATATGCAAATGAAAACAATTGATGATGCCATTATTTGGCGGCTCATAAACCCACGCGTTTTGAGCATCCTTCGCTAAACATGAAGAAAAAAATTTTTCCCGCTCTGCCTTTCGGCCGGATCATATTTCCCTATGCCTATCTAACCGTTTTAAGCGTTAACCTTTTGGGCATAGCTTTGGTTTTTTTAATAAAGGCACATTTGCCGTCCGAGATCCCGCTTTTTTACGGCAGGCCGTTTGGCCAGGAGCAACTGGCCGAAAGCAGATACCTGGTCATACCTTTGCTGGTTGCCTTGGCAATAGCCCTGTTAAACATCGCCATCAGCATCTTTTTAAGCAGCCGCTTTTTAACCCAAGTGCTTCTTGCAGTGGCCATCACCGTAACTATCCTTGCATTTATTACCGTTTTTGAAATTATTTTTTTAGTGGGCAGCTTTTAAGATGAACCAGATCTTTCATATTGCCTTTATTGTTTCCGCCGGCTTAGCTTTTGTTTTTACTTATCCGGTAATTATTTTGGCCAATAAATGGGGGATTGTGGATGACCCGCAAAAAAATAAACACCCAAAAGTCACTCACACCTATCCCGTGCCCAGGGGTGGAGGCTTGGCCATTTATTTAAGCTTAATCACGGGCATGCTTATTTTTTTGCCTCTAGATCAGCACCTTGTAGGCATTGTACTCGGGGCAAGCCTACTTTTGCTTGTGGGCCTAGCAGATGACAAGTATGACTTAAATCCTTATCTGCGCCTGGGAGCTCAATTCCTTGCTGCGGCATTTCCAATCATGGCGGGGATCGGCATAGCTTATACCACTAATCCCTTTAACGGCATCATCGATCTTTCCCATCCACAAATAAATTTTTTTCTTTTTGGACAAATGAGAAGCATTTGGATTTTATCGGACTTGTTTGCCTTATTTTGGATAGTAACTTTGATGAATTTTTTAAATATGGGAGCCAAAGGCGTGGACGGCCAACTGCCGGGGGTAACTGCCATAGCCGCCCTCACCCTGGCCATACTATCACTGCGTTTTTCCGCTGACATCACCGAGTGGCCGGTGATAATCCTTGCCTTGATTACGGCCGGAGCCTTTTTGGGTTTTTTACCGTGGAACATCTACCCGCAAAAAATCATGCCCAGCTTTTCGGGTTCTAACTTGGCGGGCTATATGCTTGGCCTTTTGTCTATCCTCACTACCGCCAAGATCGGCACCCTGCTTTTGGTTTTGGGTATACCTTTGATTGATACCGGCCTCACCGTCCTCAGGCGCCTGTCCCATGGCAAATCCCCGGTATGGGGAGATAGGGGCCACCTGCACCACAAGCTTTTGGATATAGGACTTCCCAGGCGAAGCATCGCGCCAATATATTGGCTCGTGACTGCTCTTTTAGGATTTGGGGCTTTGTATTTGAACGCCACGAGCAAGTTGTATACAATATTTGGGACCTCGCTTCTCTTGGCAGGAATACTTTTATGGCTAACCTACCGACAAAAACAGTTATAGGCTTGATCAATGTTTCCCGTCCGGTCCACTGGGTGAAAAATTTGGGAATTTTTGCAGCCATTGTTTTTTCTGGTACTTTATTTGAAGAAGCATATTTCATAAAAACGGTCTTGGGATTTTTGATTTTCAACTTGGCGGCAAGCGCCACCTATACATTTAACGACCTCCAGGACATTGAGCGTGACCGCCAGCACCCGATTAAAAAAAATCGTCCCCTTGCAAAAGGGGACATCCCCCCGTTTTTGGCTTTGGCTTACGCGGCCATTTTAGCCTCAGCAGCCATGGTTTTTGCTTACTTTTTGTCTTACCTTTTTTTTATCTTGATCGGGATTTACCTTACTATGCAGCTTGGATATTCCTTGTACCTCAAAAATATCCCTGTTATTGATATCCTCATCATCGCCTCGGGATTTATCATCCGCGTTTACTCAGGAGCCTTTCTTGTGGACGCCCATTTGTCCGTGTGGTTTTTGCTGTGTGTAGTGTCAGTTGCTTTGTTTTTGGCCTCAGGCAAACGCAGGGCAGAAATCGGGGTGGTGGGGAAAAAGGGAAGTACGCGAAAAGTCTTGGCCAAATATTCACCCGAACTTTTAAATTCTTATGTAACCATGTTTGGCAATGCTGCCTGGATGAGCTGGGCGCTCTTTACCTTTTTTGAGTCTCCCCAAGCCAGCCGCCCGCTGTGGCTTTTTTTGGCCGAGCTTTCACGCACAACCACCATCAACAAACTGTTAATGACTACCGTGCCGGTAACCATTTTTGGCATTATGCGCTATCAAAGCCTGATCTTTGAGGACCGCTCGGAAACGCCCGAGAAATTGCTATTGACGGATCGGGCTTTGGTGGCTTCTGTGACCATCTGGATAGGCATGGTGATAGCCATTTTGTATAGTGGATTTATTGGCTCGACTCTTTAAGCCTGGCATATTCCTGAGACACCCAACCGGTGGTTTCCTCATCGATTTGGATTTCATACCAGCCCTCCTGGCTCTCCAAAAGCTTATATTCCTCACCCGGCTTGACCTGTGTGACCTCTGGGGCTTCGGTAGAAGCTTCCTGTCTCACGCGCAAAAACCCTGTTGGCGTCTGCCCAATAACCACGACTTCAACACGGGCATCCTCAGTTTCGTTCGCTCTTATTTCAGCGTTTTGCTCTTGAGGCAGCCTGGCCAGTTCCACAAAAGCCATCAAACTGTAGCCTTGTATAAGCTGCACAGAAAAGGACCTTTCTTTGTAGCCTTCGGCCTGGAGGGTAATTTGGTGAATGCCTGGATCAATGTCTGTGTGTTTAACCGGCGCCAGGTCAATATAGTTTTTGTCAATAAAAACGCTCGCACCATCTGGCGCGCTCACCACAGCCAGGCTGACATTGCCGCCGCCTTCTTTTTCAAAAGAGATTTCCTCTCCCTGAGACATCCCCTCCTCTGCCCCGAATTCGCGTCGCACAATAGTTTCTACTCCTGGAGTAAGAAAAATTTTGGCATCATATGGCATTAATGCCTGCTCAAATGATTCCGGCACTAATTTCAGATCAATCTCATGCTCTTCAAACTCACCCTCGTAAGGCGTCTTGCCAACCTGCTCGCCATTGACAAAGACTTGTGAGGCTGGCTGGGTCTCCACCACCAACAAAGCCTTGGGGGAATTAACGACAAACCTCCAAAGCAAAAACCCCGCCATGGCCAAAATGGCCAAAATTATAATCCCCAAAACGATTCTTTTTTTTGTCACGTTACCCAGTTTAGCAAAGACAAATAGGCTTGACAAACAAATTATTTATTCTTAATATGTTGTTAGCACTCACGCTAAGTGAGCGCCAAAAGGAGGTGAAAAAAATGACACTTACCCGTTGGGACCCTTTCCGCTTGCCCAGCCTGTTTGAAGAATATTCTAAAAACGGACTTAAGATCAGGGAAAGCGAAAAAGATATCATCGTCGAGGCGGTGGTTGCTGGAGTGCCTGCAAAGAATATCGAAGCCCACATTGAGGACGGCGTTTTGACCATCCAGGCCGAGGTAAAAAAAGAAGACAAAGAAAACCGCGCGTCCTACCAGTATTACTACACAGCAGCGCTTTCCGGCGGCGTCTGGGACAAAGCCGACGCAGACCTTGAAAACGGTATCGTAACGATCACAATTCCCAAGCAAGAATTGGCTCGGCCCCGGAAAATTGCGGTCAAAGAAAAAAAGAGCACGTAAAATGGCTCTTACCCCGCTCCCCGCTTGAGCGGGGTTTTTATATGGAAATAGTTGATTTTGTAGTAAAATAGATAAACCCAAAACCGGGTAGTGAAGTGGCCACGTGGTGAAGTGGAAACACCGGAGTCTGCAAAACTCCTATGCGAGGGTTCGATTCCCTCCGTGGCCTCTTAAATTCCGAGTCTCAGGATTATATTTTCTGAAGATAAGCTCTAAATTCCTCGCTTATGTCTTTGTGCTTCAGGGCATGGTCAACCACGGTCTTTAAATAGCCCAACTTATTGCCGGTATCATAAAATTTGCCGCCTTTGATTTCCGCTGACACGATCCTTTCCCCCGCACTGAGCATCTGGCTCAAAACATCGTTGTAGTAAAGCTCAACGCCATGCATATTGTCCAAAGCCTCGTCCAGGTATTTGAAAATCTCGGGTGTAAACAAAAAACTACTCACATTGCCCAAGTCACTGGGGGCATTATCTTTTCCCGGTTTTTCGATTATATTTTTAATGTCAATGATTCCGGGCTCGATTTCCTCCCCACCGGCATAGCCGTATTTCTCATAATCCTCGTCACTTTCGGCCCTGATTCCAGCCAAAACGCTGCAATTATATTTTTCATAAACGGCAATTAACTGCTGAAATTCCGAGGGTACGGCCTCAATAAAATCATCGCTCCAGGTATAAATAAACGGTTCATTGCCAATGATTTCGCGCACATTCAAAAGCGGCGTGCCGTTGCCGTAAGGCCCCTTTTGCCGAACGTAATAAAAATTGGCAAGTTCGGCTATTTTTCCAATTTCTTCTAATAGAGAGCGTTTCTTCTCGCCACCAAGCTTTAGGTTTTCAATTAGTTCCAAGGATGGATTGTCAAAATGATCCTCGATGGCGCGCTTGTGATACCCGGTGACAATGATAATATCAGTGATCCCCGCCTCTACCAAATCCTCCACTACAATCTGGATCACGGGCTTGTCCACAATGGGGAGCATCTCTTTTGGCATGGCTTTAGTTTGAGGTAAAAAACGGGTACCAAAACCGGCCGCTGGGATTACTGCTTTTGTTACTGGCATGGAATTATATTCTACACTAAAAAGTATTTACCTGCACTTTCGCGGACAACGCCTTTTAAACTTAGAGTGGTGACGGTAGTTGAAATATCCACTACGTCGCTTGCCAGCTCATATGCAAGCTCATCCAAGCTCATTGGCTCGCACCCCAAAATGTTTAAGATCTTAAGTTCAATATCACTCAAGCCAACGGGCTTGCTGCCGACTTCATGCGCTCGTATACCCAGGTCTTTACTTTCCGTGACACTCTTTGCCTTGCCCTTTTTTATAAGCTCATTTGTACCCGTAGAGACGCTTGAAGTGATAGCTCCGGGCACGGCAAACACCTGTCTGCCTTCTTTGAGCGCCAGCTGGGCGGTTACCAAAGAACCACTTTTTGAGGCTGCTTCAACAATTAATACTCCCATGCTCGCTAAACCAACCACAATCCTATTTCTTTGGGGAAATTTCCACAAATGCGGCCTGGCTTGAGGCTCGTATTCGGAAACCACCAAGCCCCCTGTTTGTAAAATTTTTTCATACAACTCCATGTTCTCCGGAGGGTAAACAACATCAAGCCCTGAGCCAAAAACGGCAATTGTCTGCCCACCCAAGGCCACTGTCTGGGAGTGTACCTCACTATCCACCCCGTACATGAACCCAGAAATCGTAGCCGCGCCAGAGGCAACAATATCCGGTATAAAGCGCTCAATGACCGCCTTGCCATAGCGCGTCATCCTGCGGCTGCCCACAATGGCAAGGGTTTTTTGGGTACAAGCCTCCAGGCTCCCCCGCACATAGAGCTTTTTGGGCGGGTTTTTGATGGCTTTTAAAAGCTTAGGATAATTTTTACTTGCTAATTTAATTTCCTGGACCGGATAAGCAAAAATACTCATTTATAGCTCCACGCTTTCATAATGATCAAGCCTATGCACCGCGCCATCCTTATCAAGAACAATGGCAACTACATCTATTTGCCTTTCGGGGTATTGATTAGCAAGCTCGGCATTTTTTTGCAAAAAGCTTTGGGCAGTTGTAAAGACCTGCATCAGTTTCCTGTGCGTTACCATTTCTTCCGGAGTGCCGAATGTTTCACCTATTTTTAGCTTTACCTCAACAAAAACAATTTTATTGGCGTGGATACCGATCAAGTCTATCTCCCCAAAGCGAGTGGAAAAATTCTTTTCAATAATTTTAAAACCCCTACTCCGCAAATAAGCTGAAGCAATACCCTCCCCCGTTTGACCTTTTTGAAAATTAAACTGCTTCACTTTTTTAGTATAGCCAAAAAAAGAAGGGGCGGTGCAAACCAGTTTGCTTTTACACCGCCCCGGGCCAGACCTTTTTTATTTCTGCTTTTTCAGCCTTTTCACCTCATTCCAAAAGTTTCCAAGGTTGACCTTGTTGCTTGTGATTCGAACGAAATGCTTGCCCCTGCCTGGAAACAAGGGCTTGCCATTGTTGTATACGACCGCCACCTCAAGAGACAGACAAACAATACTGACAATCTCACCTTCACTTGCAAGATTGGCAGCCGCCTGCCTATACAGTGCCTCTGAGCTAGGCGTCACCTGATCCAGGGCTCCACACAAAACTTCGTAAAGCATGACAACCTCCTAAACTAAAAATGCGAAAAGGGCTCGTTGATTATAAACTCAATGCAAAAAATTAACAAACTTAATCCACGCTTCTTACTCTATACTGGAGTGTCTCGGCCACATGATTGGCTTGTATATTTGTAGCGCCCTCCAAATCTGCAATTGTCCTGGACACTTTGATGAGGCGAAAATAGGTCCTGGCTGAAAGACCGTAGGTGTTCACCGCCTGTTTTAATAAAAGCTGCGAATCAGCACCCAGCTCGCAGTATTTTTTAATGTGCTTGTTTTTCATGTCTGCATTAACAATAATTTTGTCCTTTGCAAAACGCTTTTTTTGAATCTGCCTGGCGTTGACAACTTCCTCGCGGATGTCGCGCGAAGTTTTGGCTTTTAGTTTTGGGGCTTTTGCCATGAGCTTGTCCGTATCCACCGCCGCAATTGTCAGATGAAGATCGATCCTGTCCATCAAAGGCCCTGAAAGCTTATTTTGATAACGCATAATCATCCGGGGGCTGCATTTGCAGACGCGCTTTTCATCTCCCAAATAGCCACAGGGGCAGGGGTTACTGGCTGCCACCAAAATGAACTGAGCAGGATAAGTCACTGATCCGGCGGCCCTGGTAATGGAAACCATACCGTCTTCCATGGGCTGCCTTAAAGCCTCCAAAGTGCCGCGGGAAAACTCGGGAAATTCATCCAAAAACATCACTCCCCTGTGGGCCAGGGAAATTTCTCCAGGATGGGGGTTACTGCCCCCACCGACTAGGCCAATGCGGCTTGTAGTATGATGGGATACGCGAAACGGGCGCTTGACCATAAGCGATGAGCCCGGCGGAATATTGCCGGTAACAGAATAAATTTTGGTCACCTCCAGGCTTTCTTCCTCAGTTAAGGGGGGTAGAATCCCGGCCATGGCCCGGGCCAGCATGGTCTTGCCTGCACCCGGCGGGCCTTGCAAATGCACATTGTGGCCTCCGGCTGAAGCTATAGTTAGGGCGCGCTTGGCCTGATCCTGGCCGATGATTTCCGAAAAATCAAAGTCCGCGAGCAAAAAATCATCCTCACCAGTTGTTGACTTGAGCTTGTGGGTGGGTATCACCTCGCCGCCATTTAAATGCGTGATCAATTGCGTAAGCGTATTCACCGGATAAACGTTTATGCCCTTTACCACCGCGGCCTCATTGGCGCTGGGCGCGGGGACAAATAAATTTTTTACTTTTTGTTTTTTGGCCGACAGAGCCAACAAAAGCACGCCCTTGGTGTGTCTCAAAGTTCCGTCTAAAGAAAGCTCACCATAAAAATAAGATTTTTCCGCAGGCATTTGCAAAGCCTCCATGCTTCGAAGCATACCAATGGCAATCGGCAGGTCATAGGCGCTTCCCTCTTTGGGAATATCAGCCGGAGCCAGATTAACAATAATTTTTTTATTGGGGATGTCTACGCCGCTATTGCTAAGCGCCGTTTTGACGCGTTCTTTGGCTTCTTCTACGGATTTTCCTGCCAAGCCGATAACGGAAAAGCCCGGAAAGCCTTTAGAAAAGACATTAACCTCTACCTCAATAGGTATGGTTTCCAAGCCAAAATGGGTGGCAGATAGAACCTTTGTAAGCACTCTAGTTTTAGTTTATATGAAAATCAATACTTGAAGCAATAAAAAAAGGGGGGCCTGAACCAGGTTCGGGGCACACCCTCTTTGCTAAACTTGATAAAAAGCAGGATAACAATCGCCACACATTGTACACTTAAACCTACTTCCCAGTTCATCAACTTTCGATTGAAATCCTCCTGCAACTTTTTCCTATTATCTTCATCTTTCATCTGCCTCATTCTCTCATCGTACTCGTAACTTTGCTGACGAGCCGTATTCCTCCACTCGTCCATGTCCAACCCCTACTTTGAATGTACCTTCCGAAATTAGGATTAGAAGTATTATACCAAATTATAGGTTACTCGTAACGAATTGCTTCAATTGGAGTGAGGTTAGAGGCGCGGCGGGCTGGAAAAACGCCAAAAAAAACTCCAATCGCCGTAGATATTCCCACAGCCACAATCACTGCTAAAGCATTTAAAGCCAAAGGGAAAAACGGCCGAACAGCCGCCACAATCAAAGCTGATATCAAAAGTCCCATTAAGCCGCCAAAAAGAGAAAGCATGACAGATTCTGTAACAAACTGGACTAAAATATCTTTTTTAGTAGCACCAATGGCACGGCGGATGCCAATTTCTTTGGTGCGCTCGGTGACATTGGCATACATAATGTTCATAATCCCAATTCCTCCTACAACCAAAGAAATCGAACTAATTGCCACCAGTACGGCATTTAAAACACCGAATATCTGGTCTACTATCCCCAAAAGCTCATCCTGGTCCGATACGGAAAATTCATCTTCGCGGTAACGCTCTAAAAGGATTGCCTTCACTTCTTCTTTAGTGTCTTCTATGTCTGCATTTGGATCCGCGCCAACATATAAGCTAAAAAAAGTCTTTTTGGGGTTAATTGAGCCAAAAGTTGTCCTGTATGACATGATGATAGCCCCGTCCATCTGCGGGTCACCTTCTTTTTCAGCCACACCTTTAACGGTAAAGCGCTGGCCAGCAAAACGTACGGTTTGGCCGATGGCAGCCTCCGGCGTTTCAAATAAATTTTCCGCCAAGGAGTAGCCTAAAACCACGTCTTTTGACCGCCTTTGAACGTCTGTTTTATCAATAAATTCGCCCGCATATGGCTTCATGACCATCATGGCAAAGAGCTCCTCATTGGTCCCCAAGACGTAACCAAATTCTTCATTTTCGCGGGTCTCAATTAAGCCCGACTTTAAAAACATAGGAACCGTATACTCGGCGGCAGCCACGCGCGCGAGTGAGCGCAAATCCTGCTCGTCAAATTCGGCCCCGCCTGCAAAGCCGGCACCAAAATTTTGTGCTCCCTGGCCCACGCCTGAGCCGGGAAAAACAATAATCAAATTCGTCCCCAAACCTTCAAACTGGTTACTTATGTAGTTTTTCAATCCCAGGCCCAAAGCAATCAGCATGACAACCGAAAAAACACCGATCAAGATGCCCAAGGATGCAAGCACCGTCCTGGTTTTGTTGCGCTTAAAATCAGCGTAGGCGCTTTTTACCTGGAACCAATAATAATTAGTCTTCATAAGGTTTTATAATTTGCCCACTACTTCGCCGTCTTTGACAAAGATTTGCCTTTTTGTTCGCCTGGCTACATCTTGCTCGTGCGTAACCACTACAACTGTAACACCCAGCTCTTTATTTAGGTTTTCGAGCAACTGCAAAATTTCCTCGCCCGTTTTGGTGTCAATATTGCCCGTGGGTTCATCAGCCAATATGAGCTTCGGCTTCATAATCAAGGCGCGGGCGATGGCAGTTCTTTGCTGCTGGCCGCCGGAAATTTTATTGGGATAAAAATTTGCCCTGGCTTCAATGCCAAAGCGGCTCAAAAGCTCTGAAGCGTACTCCCTGGGGTTAAAATCCAGCCTATGCCTGGCATATTGAGCAGGGAGAATAACATTTTCCAAAACCGTATATTTCTCAATCAAATTAAACTGCTGGAAAACAAAGCCCACGTTTTCGTTTCTCAGTTTACTAATCTCTGTATCTGTAAGTTTTGACGTGTCTTTGCCAAATAGATTCACTTTTCCGCAAGAAGGCGTGTCCAAAAGCCCGATGATGTGCATCAAAGTGGATTTGCCGGATCCAGACGGTCCCAAAATACCCACAAACTCACCTTTTTTTATTTCTAAATTGGCATTTTTAAGGGCTTCAACTTTTTCTTCGCCCAACAAATATGTTTTACAAGCATTCTGAAGCTTAATCATAAATCACAAGGCCTTCCGAGATATCATCTGAAATTACCTCCACCTGGTCCATGCCTTCAAGCCCCAGCTCAACATAGATTTTTTTTGCACCCCTATCCACAAGCAAATATCGCCCTGTTTTGTCGCTTTTGACAAAGCCTGTGGGCACATACAAAGCCTCGTCTTTTTGATCTAAAACAAAAACCGCATCCCCGGTCATGCCCAGGCGATAGTCTAGGACACTACCATTTAAATCCACTTGCACTTCATAAGCCACGCCCGCCTCTGCCGCCGAAGGGGCAAAAGCAATTTTTTTCACCACCCCGAAAAGTTTTTTATCGGAAAAGGCATCCAGGTTAATTTGTACCTCCTGGCCTGGTTTGATGGAGGTTACTTCGGTTTGATCGGCGGTGACGCTGAAATAGATGGTTTCTGGATTCAACAACTCAAACTGAGGCATTGATGCCGTGACAAAAGCCCCGATAAAGGGATTGACAACATGGGTCACAATCCCAGAAAAAGGCGCGTACAAAGTAGCACCGGCCAAATTGCGCTGGGCAATCACCTTAGACTGATAGGCGTTGTCGCGCGCGACTTCGGCCGCGGTCCTGGTTTGGATTTGGGTAAAACTTTCATCTTTCTCATGGCCTTGGAGCTGGTCGTAAACATTATTCAGCGTAGCCTGGGCGCTTCGCAAATTATACTGAGCCTGCTGGTAAGCGGCATAAAGGGTGGTGGTATCAAGCCTGGCCAAAAGTGTGCCTTTTTCTACAACCTGGCCTTCAGCCGCATTCAACTCTACGAGCTTGCCTGAAGTTTCAAAACTTAAATTGGCATATTCCGTGGCCGCAACTGCCCCAGTCAAAACCAGCTCCTCACGCACTTCACCCTTTTGCACTGTGGCTTCCTCATAGCCATTTTTTTGACCTAACTTTCGAAAAAAATAAAACCCCAAAAATCCCAAGATAATTAAAATCAAAGCTAATAAACGCTTGTGCCGCCACAGATTTTTGATGATTCGCATTGCTTTTTTCATTGTAGCAGAGGTAAACTGGACAAGTATATTCCTGGTTGCTAAGCTTTACAAGTCTAGGAAGAAGGAGGTGATCAATATATGAGTTTTGACCAATACCACGAACCGGCAGAGGAAATGAGCGAGGAAATGCGCGATTTTGCGCGTATCATCACTTCTCTCACCGAAGAGGCAGAGGCAATCTCTTGGTATGAACAGCGCATAGCCGCAAGCAAAAACAAAGAGGTCAAGGCCATTATGCGTCACAGCATGGAGGAAGAGTTTGAACATTTTAGTATTGCTCTGGAGTGGCTTATCAGACGCCAGCCAAAATGGGGTGAGGTGCTCAAAACCATTCTTTTCCAAGACGGAGACATTTTGACAAACGTCAAAAAAGCCGAAAAAATATTAGAAAAATAATCTCAATCAAATAAATTTGTTTGGGCTTTTTTAAGTTTTTTAATTCTTATTTTTTCCAAGGTTTTAGCGGCTTGATTATCGTGTGTTACTTTCAGGTGTTTGTGAATATTTTTATAAAACCGCGAGCCTGTTGTCTTTTTTTGGTTGCGCTTTTGGGCGTAAGTGATAATTAAGCGGGTTTTGGCGCGGGTGAGGGCAACGTATAACAGCCGTTTTTCTTCGGCAATTTCTAAGCTATCCTGAGCTTTGGTACTAGGAATTACCCCTTCCTCAAAACCCAATAAATAGACGTTTTCAAATTCCAAGCCTTTGGCCGCGTGAATGGTAATCACCGAAACTGCATTTGCCCTGGGGTCGTAGAAATTATTTGCAGCCAAATTATCCAAATGGGTCAAAAATGCTTGGATCGGCTTTTTGAGCTTGTCGTAATGGGTAATGATACCTATAAATTCATCTATCTTACTGATGCCGGCTTCCCGGGCGATATTCACAACCGTGTTACTTAAATTCGTGCCTATTTTCAGCTTATATTTTTTGCTAAACTCAACCACTTCATCCGGGGTATTTTTTGCTTTGCCTTCCAAAAAGCGCAGGACGGAGATGATAAAAGCAATTTTTTTATCCAGATAAAGCGACTCCCCGGAAACGTCCTGGTAAGGGATGTTGTTTTTGGCCAAAGTTTTTTTTACTACTTTTCCCAAAAAATGCGTCCGCGTCAAAATGGCAATGTCAGACAAATCCAGATCTTGCTGGTCAAAAAGCCCACTTGCCTCAAGCATATCCGCGCCTCCCAATTGCCTTTTTATGTCCGCCACAACATACTCTGCCTCCGAAAACTCATTTGCGGTCTCCACAAGCATCAACTCGCCTTTATTTTGGTTATTGGTAATCAGTCTTATGTCATGGGTAAATAACGCCTGCGCCAAATCGACAATTGGCTGCGTGCTTCTGTAAGTATTGTTGAAAACAATAAGCTTGCTTTGATAATCTTTTATAAACGCATCAAAAATAGCCGGCTGGCTACCACGAAATGCATATATTGCCTGGTTGGGGTCACCGATCACCTGGGTAATGGCGCCCTTACTTAATTTGTGCAAAAACCGATATTGGCCGGGGTTCGTGTCTTGAAACTCATCAACAAACAGATAGTCAAATTTAGGTACTTCAGTCAATTTTTGGGCTTCAAGAATAAAATCGTCAAAATCCCAATAGCCGCTTGTTTTGAGCTCGTGGTCATAGGCTTGGCAAAGCTTACGCCCAGCCTCCCCGGCATAGCCACCGCCTTTGTGCACAGAGATACAAATGCCGGCTTCCGAAGCATCTATGCCAAAAGTTTTCGCAATTTGCTTGATAATAAGCCGCCGCGTATACTCGTCAATGAGCTTAATTTCATAGTTATCTTTTAACAAAGAAAAACAAAAGCCATGAAATGTGGTTATAACTAAGTTATTCTTGTTGCCCGCCCGGCTTGCAAGCTCGCGGGCGGCTTTATTGGTAAAAGTCAGAGCCAGAATTTTTTTGTTGCTCTTGGCTTTAAGCTTGATTTTTTCCGCCAGAGCATGCGTCTTGCCAGTTCCCGGGCCGGCAATGACTGCAAGGTTAGTTTGGCAATTTAAAAATTCCCTCTGTTTGGCATTTAATTTCATGCCAGAAGACTCATCTGTTCCTCAGCTGTATTGTCGGAAAAAATTTTGACCACACCATAAATGCCGTCGTAGCCGGGCTTGATGACGATGTCGCCCCTTCGCATTTTATCCATTGCCACGGCCATGCGGTCCCCAGAAACGTGAGCAATATTTTTTAAATCAACCCGCCGAAGAAGTGAAAATTCATCCCCCAGAGTATTTATGAGCTTAAAATATTCCTCTTGGGCAAGCTTGGAATTTAAGGACTTAACCCCCACCACTTCAGAAATAATAATTTCCAAAGGCACGATGTACAAAACGCGCTTTTTGGGTTTTTGAAAAGAAGTTAAGGCCTTATCCGCAAGCTCATCCACGCGCTGCTCCACCCCCAAGACCAAGGGCCGCCCGCATTTGGGACACAAAAAATTTAGCTTTTTAACCTCACTTGCTGACAGCGAAACTCCACAGCCGCTGTGACCGCTCAGGTGGTATTTGCCTTCCTGGGGGTAAAACTCGATGGTGCCCACAAAGCGCTCGTCATTACTTCTCACCGCACCAATGATATCTTGGTAGGTTAAATTGGCACGAATGACGTTGGCTTCTCTACCCAGTTTTCTCGGGGAATGGGCGTCTGAGTTGGATACCAAGGTTCGAGTTAAAAGTTCTGGGACGCGCCAGTTCATGAATGGGTCTGAAGAAAGCCCGGTTTCCACGGCTACAATTTTGTCGGCCAAATCGCCAAAGGCCTCGGCAATTGTGTTAAAGCCGCTTTTGCTGCCAAACATGGCAAACCACGGCGTCCAGATGTGTGCCGGAATAAAAAGCGTGTCCGGGTCTGACTGTAAGCAAATTTTCAAAAGCTCATAGCTATCAAGCCCCAAAATCGGCCGACCATCAGCTTTTAGATTGCCAATGGCAGTCAGTTTTTCATTGATAAAGGACACCGCCTCCAGGCTCGGGGCAATGATCACATTATGGACCCGCCTGGTTTTGTCATGGCGCTTGTAAATGTTACTGATCTCAACCGTCAGAATAAAGCGCATGAGATTATTTCTTACAGAGACAGGGAGTTCGGCATCAATTTTTTGGGCATATTCGTCTTTGAGTTTAAAAAGTCCAGGCTCGGCCGGCGTGAGCTTATCTTTAATTTCTTTAAACCACAAAGGGTGGGTAAAATCCCCTGTGCCGATGATATTTATGCCCTTAAGCTTGCCCCAGCGATAGATGGAATTAAGGTTCATGTCACGGCTCGTTGCGCGGGAGTAATGCGAGTGTAAATGGAGATCAACGATTAATTCCTTTGTCATGGTGTCTTTGAGGTATGATACACCGCACGATCCTCTAAAATCCACTCCAAAGTCTTCAGTGCTTTAGGGCTTATCATCAATAATCCCAGGCTTATATTATTTTTTTGCCAGAGTGGAGGTGCACTCCGGGCAGCGGGTGGCAAGGTAAGGCACAGTGGACAAGCAATACGGGCACTTTTTGCTTGTGGGCAGTTCGTCATCTTTGGCCTTTTTGCCCTTGCCTGCA
This sequence comes from uncultured Gammaproteobacteria bacterium, assembly GCA_964607795.1. Lineage (GTDB taxonomy): Bacteria > Patescibacteriota > Microgenomatia > UBA8517 > UBA8517 > DYGT01. The sequence continues at coordinate 496 of CAZSLA010000012.1, read as the reverse complement.
ATGCCCCCGATCTCATTTTCCAAGCGGTTAAAGGCCTTGATAACCACAAACATCGCCAAAGCCACGATCAAGAGGGCCAGAAGATTATTTATAAACTGACCCCAGTTTAGGGTAATGGCGCCCGCGGCTTGTGCCTGCTCGGGGCCGATGTACGGGGGTGGCGGATTGCCATCTTTTAAAACCAGCATCAAATTAGAAAAGTCCGTGCTGCCCATAAGAAAGCCAATGGGCGGCATCAAAATATCATCCACCAAAGAGCGGGCAACGGTACTGAAAGAAGCTCCCACGGTAAAACCTATGGCCAGGTCAACCAGGCTGCCCCTTAAAATAAACTTTTTAAATTCTTTAATCATTTGTGAAAGTCAAACTCGTTAAAAGGATATAGCTTTTTTGCAGAAGTGTCAAAGCCCATTCACCTGGTTTCGCTTTGGCTTTCCTGGCTACTACCCATCCTCACCCCAAAAGGAGTGGTGAAAGAAAAAAGACCTGCTTTTTG
>CAZSLA010000011.1:0-27589 GCA_964607795.1 uncultured Gammaproteobacteria bacterium | reverse complement strand
TGCCTTATTTATGTGTGGATTTTTATTTCTTTTTTACTTTTTTACCAAAAAGTTGAGCAACAAATACGTAGCGTTTATCGGAACTATTCTTTTGGCACTTGATCCGGTTTTTTTACAAAGCTCACGTACTGTTTTGCAAGACGCCATGCTTAGCACCTTTTGTTTTCTGGCTATTTGCAGTTTTTTCCTGATTAAAAATAATAAACAATCAATAACACTCACCTCTTTATTTGCCGCGCTTGCCTTTTTATCCAAGCCCACGGGGCTTTTGATTTTTGTTGCCCTGGCTCCGGCACTATTTACCAATAGCCGCCAAGCGATTAAAAAAATGGGCCTGATCCTGGTTGGCATGTGTATATGCATTTATCTTCTTTGGCCTTATTTATGGCAAAATCCGCTTTTTGCCTTTACCTATTTATGGAACCAGGCAACTATCGCCACCTTAGGGTCGGACAATTTCTTTTTGGGCCAAATTACCAAGTCCCCACCCATTACTTATTATCTCTTTCAAATTGCTACGCGCTTGCCCGTATTGATCGTAATTCTATTAATTTCATCCATCCACCACTTAAAAAAGCTAAACAAAGTGGCTCTGGGTATCATATTATTTAACCTAACGTATCTGGTGGTAATGAGCATTATGGACAAAAAACTGGGGCCCCGATACATTCTTCCTCTTTGGCCGTGGATTTATCTTGCCTCGGCTATCTCCTTTTGGCAATTAATTAATAAAAGCTCGCAAACGATAAAAATACTAGGAGCCACGGGCTTAATCATTTACCAGCTTACAGTCGCCATGTCTTATTATCCAGATTATTATTTGTTTTATAACTCATTCATCGGAGGCAGTAAAAACGCCCAAAGATACGACATCCCCGATATTTGCTATGGCACACGCGAGGCAGTAGAGTTCATTGACACGTGCTTTCCGGAAATAGACGCCGTGGCCATTTTGGGCAGCAGTAAAACAGTGGCTCCATATTACAGTAGTTTAAAAATCACCACAGACTGGCAAAAAGAAAAGTTAATAATTCTTGAACACGCTCACGAAACCCTGCTCCCACACAACAAAGACGTTTTAGAGATTAAAAAATCGTCTTTGGTAAAAAATATTTTTGTAAAAGGTGCACATATAGCCACAATTTACACAAGCGACCTAAATATAACAAACTATTGCGAGTAGGAAATCCGCTGGCTAAAACCCACGGCTTTCTTGGCTCTATCAGACTATTCTCCACCTAACGCGCTAAGACGTGTGGCTTTATGAGCAGATATAGTAAAATTTTTGCAGTATACTGGGGCTATGTGGAAACTTAAGTTTAGTAAGCTTTCAATTAAACGAATATTTTTGCTTGGAATTTTAATACGCCTTATTCTAATGCCATTTTTTGCCCACGATGATTTATATTCTGTACACACGCGCGTCTGGAAAATAGTTTGTGGCCCGAATACTGTTTTTGATCACTCGGATTTTGGTGTTCATGCCTTGGAATCCCTTTTCACTAAGCTCACCCTGCCTATTACCCCTTGTAGCGAGCTTGCCAAGCTCAATATCAACCCTTTGGAAATGGACCATCTTAATCGGGCCATCTTTTTTTTCAAGCTGCCTTATTTATTGTTTGAAATTGGCTATTGGTATTTAATTTGGCAGCTGATTACACAAAAGGATAAAGGTTTAAAAATTAAAACTGCCGTATTTTTAGCACTTAACCCGGTGATGATTTATTCGGTTTATATATTCGGCAGGTTTGAAACCTACCCAGTTTTATTTTCCACCTTGATTCTCTATCTTTTATCTAAATACAAAAATTTAAGTAAATTTAAACTGGTCGCACTTACTTCTACAGTTTTGGCGTTCACGCTCACCACACGTTTATCTTATGCCCTACTCATACCCGCTCTGGGAATTTCATTTGGAAGCTTGCTTTGGGCGAGCATATCTGTGAGTCTAACGGGCGGACTTTTTTATCTTCTCAAAACCATCCCCGTCTGGACACAGGAAACTGCACAAATTCTGACAGAGGAAAAATGGATCCGCTCCGGCGCCCATCCTAATTATCTTTTTGAGGCAAGTATCGATACTGGCCGAGTGGAGATATATCTCTTCTTTTTGCTTATGGGTATAGCCTTTATATGGTGGCTAGAAAAACAAAATGCCCTTAACAAAATCGGTAAAGCTCAAATTTTCGCTTTGTTTAGTGCCTTGACCCTCTTCGCCTATTACGGAACCTCCGTCTTTCACCCGCAGTATCTATCCTGGGTAATGCCCTTTTTTCTCACTGTGTCGATAAACGATAATTCCGATTTTTTGTGGAAAAGCTTTTGGCTGGTAATGCCATTTTATTTTATCTACATTTTGACCTGGGGGAATGCCGTTTCTTTTGGCTTAATGACGCCCATATCAATTGTATTTAAGCATATTGATCCCAAACAATTTTTCCCCATCATTGAATTTTTAAAGTGGGTAAGTATCGCAAAAACAATTTTTTCGGCTTTTTGTTTTTATTGGATTTTTTATTTATTCAAAACCTATGGTAAAAATAATTAAATCTATATTATTTACAGTATTTTTAGCCTTTATTACTCTAGCTGCTGTTCAAGACGCGAAGGCCTTGATGGTGGATCAAATGACTCTTAATTGCCAAAAAGAAGTACCGGTCAGAATCCTTAAGGGCGACTTATACCGCCAAACATTTGTGTCCCAGGCGGAGGCATTCGGGATTGTGGCAATAAAATTTGCAAATTACCAATACATCAGCCAGGACTTACTGGTTTTTCGCATCAAAGAGCTTGGCGCCGACGATTGGCATTTTGAGTACACTTACAAAGTTGACCAAATGCAGGATAATCAATATTTCACCTTCGGCATACCGCAAATTTCAAATGCAAAAGATAAAGCCTATATCTTTGAACTGGAATCCATATCCGGTCAGCCCGATGACAGCATTGGTGTATTTATATCAACCGACGATTGTTTGCAAGAAGGTACACTAACCATCAATGGCCAAGAATCAGAGAGTGATATTGTATTCAAACTGGTCCAGGGAGTACCTGCTCAAAAAAAACTTTACGAAGATATTTTTTTTCATTTATCCAAAGATACTGGTTTTTTTGTTTTTTGGACCGTAGCAATAACTACCCTCGCGGTTTTAACAAAAAAATCCTAGACCTGTTCTATGTGACCTTTCCAAGAAACAGGGGGTTTAAAATGTAGTTTATATTTATCCAAACTCTTTTGGGGACGATACCTTATTTTTGCAGGTTCCAAATTGCAATAATTGATCTTTTTATGTCCAATCAATTTATAAATAGCTGGAATCTTATTATAATCAAATCCCATTAACGCTACTGCAGCAATATCAATTGCTAGAGGATGGAAGCCCGCCATTATTAACCCCGCGCGTTTAGGTATATTCGTCATCGGGCCTTCACCCTCACCCGCTACAACACCATCAACAAAACATATATAATTTCGTTGCCTTTTATCTCTTAATATCCCCTTTTTATCTGCATACATGATTATCCAATTAAGATCTGAAATAGTTCTCCATAAGGTATCATTTCCATGCCAATTTCCCTCGATATACTTAGGTTTTTGGGGGTTTAGCTGTTTAAACACATCAAATGATGCGTTAGGAAAGTCTTCCAAAAACTGGCTATATCCAGACATTAATCCTTTTTCTACATCAACTTTCTGAAAAAGATGCTTAATTTTCTTTAAATTACAAAATATAAATCTGTGAATCTTTCTAATTAAAGTGGCTGTCATTACACCCCATCCCTCATGCCGTTTTAAAAAAGCAAAAAGATGAAATTCAATCCAATCTTTATAATTGTATTTTGGAAACTCATCCCCGCCTTCTTCAGCCGAACCTTCTCTGTGGTGCGCAATCCACCTTTTATCTCCGTTTATGCCAATTAAATTTTTTCCTGCCACTGTTATGCCCGTTTTTTTGTGCGTTTTCAGTTTAGGTAAATTTATAAACAAATCTGCATCCAGAAATGTTTTTGCTATATAGTATTCATTTTTATTTCTGTTGTGATGCTTTGAAACTGTATGTTTATCATAATCAGTAATCATCAACTTTTCACTATAATCAATTATTTCAGTGAAAGCGCTTTTGTCTCCAAGGTCCACCGAAACATATCCTCTTGGGTCTCGATCTTTATATATTCTTTTTTGAATAATCAGCTCCTCATTTAAAAGAGAAATTTCCCTCCGGAGGTCTAGTAAATCAATTCTTATATTATGTTTTTTATAAAAGTCTACAAGCTCTTTTACGCCACTCTCTCGAATTATATCTTCCCAAACAGAACTTTGCAGAGGAACGTCAGCAATAGTTATTCTACACTTCCCGGCGGAGGATATAAGTATATAATCCGCAATTGGCCTCATTAAGGAAGCGTGTGTTATAGTAGCCTCAACCCCCACTTTACCCAGCAAGTGAGAACCCTTAACAAAGTTGGGTTTTAAAACCACATGACCATGAGTAGGTAGTAAATCTTTGAATGGTTTCCAATTACCAGTGTTGAAATTCCTTTTATCAAGGCCGAGCTCAAATATCAAATTCCTTACTAAACCATATATCTCATTGCTTGGGTCTAGATCTACCTTATAAGAAAGATTCCTAAATTCGGGATAATATACAGGAGGATTAAAGGGATGGATGGGATATTGAGCTTTTTTAACTCGACCCAAAACTACAAGACTTTCCTGCATTATACAATTTTATCAGGTACTTTATATTTTTTGAACTAAAACTTTAAATTTCTGAATATTTATGTCTATATCGTGGAATTTACTAGCATAGGAATAGGCATTTTTAACATAATTCAAATATAATTTTGTATCAAGCATTAAAACTTGGATCTTATTTGTCAGCTCAGTTAGATCTTTACCAACTTCAAAACCACATTTATATTTATGTAAAAAGTTATCAGGATTAACACTAAAAGAAACCACTGGTGTACCGTTTTTTAAAGCTTGGACATAAGTATTAGGAAACCCTTCCTGGACCGAAGTATTAACAAAAATTTTAGCCTTCCTAAAGTATCGATCAATTTCACCATATGGTACATATTTAATAAATTTTATATTTGGGTGTTCGTCCGTTTTTTTTCTTATATAATTAAAATACTTGGGTTGATTATTAGATCGCGGACATATCATTGTGAACTGTAGGCTTGGTAATTTACTGGCCAAATCGATAAAAATTTCAGGTTGCTTCCAGTCCTCACATCTAGCCACCCACAAAACCCCCTTTTTGTGTTTAATATCAATGGAATTCTTTTTTGAGATTCTATAACTTGATCCTAGAATTTTACTGTCGATTTTATGGTGATTATTTAACATTTTTGCATGTCTTTTACTTTGAGTAATGACTAAATCTGCATTCCTAATACCGTAACGGAATAGCCATGACGTAAAAATATTGTTCGATTTTTCAAATTGCCCATTGCAGTCAATATCATGAGCTGTCATATAAATAAATTTTTTACGCATCAACTTTGATACTAAACATATAATGCCGGTTCCAGCACTTGCCGACCTTTGTATATACACATCAGAATTAAGTTTTATTAGTTGATATACGAAATTTACCTTATTCTGAGGAAAAAATGTCAATGCCCTAAATATTGGATTCTTCGTTAACCTTATTAGCTTGATATTGCCCTGCAGCTCCTCTTTTTTTTGGCCATAATCACCTACTAAAACCTGGACGCGAAATTTTTTATCTTTGGCCAAAAACTTGGCCAGTAAATAAATCTGTACTTCCGCGCCACCGAAAGTTGCTTTAACTTTATTATTAAACAACGGGTATGCACCTAAACTTATAAATGTTATCTTAAGTGATTTCATTTTTCATAAAAATAATTATTATTTATATATCTATTAATCAAATATCTAAAATAAAAAGAAAATATTATATTAATTAGGATGGTTGATAGAATAACTCCGTAAATACCTAAAACCGGTATAAATAAAATATACAACACGATATTTAGAATTGAGTTTACTATTAAAATTATACTGACATCTTTTACTCCTCGTACTCCCTGCGAATTCAAAGTCCACATAAGAACCTGATAATAAATATATATACACATATTTAACGAAAAGAGGAGTGCAATATCTAGTTTCAAAGGATACTCGCTCCCAAATAACATCAATACGAATAATATTGAAATGAAAGTAGTTATATAAACCAAAACCAGTAAATATTTATATGATCTAATAAATTTAAAGAAAAACCCGATTTTATCTGATTTGCTAGAAATTGTTGGGAAGTATACATTTAAAAATAATTGGAAAAACCTTCCGATAAACATATTCGCAGCGTTAACGTAAGCAGAATACACCCCTACCCAATAAATATTAAGGTACTTATTTAAAAAAAAACGACTTGTATTGCCTATTATCGCACCGGTTAAACTTCCGATTAAGGTAATAGATGAATATATCACGATTTTTCTGATAATAACGGGGTCGTACTTAAATAAATTTCCTCGATTGGTTATTGAACCAAACAATAAAAACGCTGAAAATAAAAATGAGGCAATAACAGCAACTGTATATGATACATATGTACTATTACGCAAAATTAAAACAAAAGTCGAAAACAAAGACACAATTACTATCGAATTTACTATCGAAATTCTTGCAACTAATTTATACCTACCCAATGCCCTTCCGATGGATTCATAAACATAAAACAAACCGCTCGCAAGAGATAAAAATAGCGACCAACAAATTAGTTCTTCTTCAACGTTAATGATCCACCCGATTCTTTTTCTTAACGCATATAGTATAAACAATGAGATAAAAGACGACAGAAAAAATATAAAATTGATATTCCCGATAATATTTTTCTTTTCTTCTTTTCTCTCAGCAAGGTATTTTTGTGCAGCAGTCCGGATAAACACTATGGGGATAATTAAAAACTGAGATACATCAAGAATTAGAGCATATTTCCCATATTCTACTGGCCCCAAATATCTCCCTGCTAAAATCTTTACAGGAAAACCAATCAAACTAGCAAAAATTTCAGCCAGGACAAGAAACCTCAGGTTAACAGCAAAGGAACTCTTATCAAACGTATACTTAACTTTTTTTAAATATATTATAAATCGAAGCATCCTAGTTACTTGAAGCCTACAATCATAAACCTTCCTGAAAAAGAAGAAAAATATCTATAAGACAAATTTGCCAACTTCATTTTGATTATATATTTTATTTTTTCACAAATATTTACATTGCTTCCGATTTCCAGAAATTTCGTAACTTTATAGTTCTGAAAATAATTTAAAAATATACTTTCCAGTCTTGCTTTGGAAAAACTCTGCCTATGACCATATCTATGGAATAAAAATTTACAGTTTGGGCAAAATATCATAGAATCTTCTAGCACCTCATCTGCAGGAACAGTAACTATAAACATGCCACCTTTCCTTAAACATCTTTTCATTTCTTTTAAGCCTTTTGCAAGATCCTTATTGTTAAGGTGTTCAATTAATTCCGTAGCAATAATTACATCAAAAGACTCATCTCTAAAAGGCATATTATTTATGTTTCCTATAATTAAAGTGGCATTCTTCATCTCTTTTCTAAGCCTTTTAATATTCACGTCTGAAATGTCAAGGCCTGTAACATCATAACCCAACAGAAACAACTGCCTGGTAAGGTAACCATCTCCTAATCCTATCTCTAACACCTTGCCTGATTTGTTCTGTTTTCTTATTTTCTTTAGGATAATATCCAATCTACATTTTGCGTCACTGAATTTATCACAGTTTTTTCCTGATTGAAAATAATTCCACAAATTTCTATCGTGGGACGTATTTGATAACTGCGAATTAACCATCATCTAATCTTACTTTCTGTATATAGATATTTGCCCGATTTAGAAGGCGGGATATATCTAACATACCTAAATTTAGCTGCGCAATCTTTCCCCATAACCAGTCTAATTTTCTGGCTGATATCTTTTTCATCATTTTTGTCAGGTTTCCCGTCTAAAACCACGAGACACTCAATGGTATTATAATCGTTTTGTATTACCTTAAATTTTTTGACCCATTTTCTAAAATAAAAAAGGTGTGTAAAGTATTCACCATGCACAACGGTGCCATCTTTCTTTATAAAATGATTCGTTACCCTCCCATGAACATTATTGATTAATGGTGTATTTCTACCACAGGAACACTTTGTCATGTTACTCCATGAGGCGGTATCACCAATCTTATAACGGATTAGCGGCATTACATAATTCATCAGTGGAGTAACATAAACTTCACCAATCTCATTGTTTTTCAAGGATTTTAAATCTTTGTCTAAAATCTCAAATTTATATAGGTAATCGAATACATGCAGGCCGTTTTTAGCAGGACACTCTACCGCCATGTCGCCTACCTCTCGTGAACCATACTGGTTATACACAGGAGCGTTAAAGATGCTTGCTATATATCTCTGGATTTCCAATTCAACGGTACCAGCCGTTACTAATATTGTTTTAGGAGAATGTATGGCCTTACCCTTTATATCTATAAATCTAGCTAACTCGTAAATTGAATCTATGTATGCCCAAATCGAAACTGGCTTAAATTTATTTATTTCATCGATATAGTATTCTTTTTGTTTTTCTGTCATCCTAAAACTGTTAAGTAATCTTCTGTTATAAATCCAGTTCTGCAATTGTGAACGATAGCTCTCAGAGCCTTGAAAGATGTCCCTTTCAGAACCCCATAATTTAATTTCTTTCTCTCCCAGTTGCTTTCCGATCATTTCGCAATACAAGATTTTATTTGCCCACGACTTATCTCGGTAATCAAAATCCTGAATAATTTTTATAGGTTCACCAGTGCTTCCTCCCGAAGTATTAACATAATGTTTAATAATCCTTATATCGTCAGAGTACATTCTCTTCCCCTCTTTCCTTATTATTTCTTTTGTCAGCGGAGGAATCTTATCAAAATATTTTCGATCGACAACATTCTTATTGACTATTCCAATTTTGTTAAACAAATCGAAATAATATGGAACGTGTTTATATGCATAATCAAGTAAATATTGAATTTCTCTGTTTTGATATCCGATCAATTCTTTTTTAGAAGCAAATTCAATATTTTTCATTTTTTTATATAGACTGGCTATATTAGCGCCATCTAACCGGAAAAGAGCAAAAATAATTTGTTTTCTTAACATATCTCTTTATAAATTTTACTATAGTTTTCGGCAGCAGTACTCCATTTCATTTCTGTAATTATAGACCTTGATCTTAGCGCTAATTTAACTCTATCGCTCTCATGACTAAGAGTCTTATTTAGCAGACTAACAAGGTCATACTGCTTCGAGAATAACTGGTATTTAGATTTTAAAAATTTGCTAGCATCTCCAGTATCAGTCACCAACACTGGCAAGCCACAGGCCATGGCTTCGAGCACTGTATTACTCATGCCCTCGTTTTTTGAAGCAAGTACATAAACGGAAGCTTTCTGATAAATCTTTCTTAATTTATTTTTATCTAAATGCCCAAAAAATCTGACTTTTTTTTCGATTCTCAGTTTTCTAGCTAGATATTTTAGGTTAGTTCTCTCCGGCCCGTCGCCTACTACCCATACTTTCCAGTCTTTACTTAAATTTTCCGGTAGCTTTGCGAATGCAGAAATAAGTATATCCACGCGCTTTCTGGGAATAAGCCTGCCCACAAAAAGAATGGTCTTCTCTTTTTTGATCCTTTTATCCGGTTTATAAAAATCCGTGTCTACTCCGTTAGGAATAACTTTTATATCGAGGTTTGGGGTTGTTTTTAAGGCAAGCTTCTTTAGGTCGTCCGAGTTTGCCACAACATATTTGGCCCTACTCCAGACTAATTTATTTACATGCACCAAAAAATATTTATCCAATAAATTAAAACGCTTGCTATAAAAGGGAACATCAGATCCTCTGAGGGATACAATATAGGGCTTGAACAATAGCATCGCCACCACCCCGCAAGGCATCCCATAAAACGCATGCACCAGATCATAATTGTTTGCTAGTCTCAGCTTCCAGCAATAAAATAAAGATTTATAACCATAAATAAATACATCTTTATAACTTTGGTACTGCAGGTTATTGTTGTTTTTTCCAATATCCAGATAGTGAACTTTTATTCTGTCCGAAAACTGCTCGATTTTGTGAATACTACTTGAAGAGACCACTAAATCAATCTCAAGGTCTTTTATTTTTGAGTATTCTTTTAATAAATACCAATTGGCATTTGCAGTACCTCCACCAAGCGGCGGAAATTCATAATTGAGCATCAGGACTCGCTTCATCGCTCAATTATTTCCTTTATATTGTAGTATCTGCCGCCACTACGATTTTTAATTATGAGATCAGCGAGAATCCCGAATATTAAAAATTGAATGCCTGCTATAAGTCCACCCAGACCTACTAAAGGCCATATCTTGTCAGACAGACTATATCCTGCAAAAAGGCGGGCGATTGCCAGAGCAACTAGTGTCAAAACTGACAGCAGTATTAGCGCAAGCCCTGTCGTACCGAATAAATATAGTGGCCTGTTCTCGTATTTACGCCAGAACCAAACTTGGAGCATATCTATAAACCCCTTGATTATCCTTCGCCAATTGTATTTTGTTTCACCATGAGTTCTTTGCCTGTGGTTTACTTTTACCTCGCAAACTTTAAATCCCCTCCAGCGCAGAAGCGCTGGTATCATCCTGTGCATCTCACCATAGAGATCCAAACCTTCGAAACACTCTTTTTTATATACTCTCAATGTGCAGCCCGCATCGTGTACTCCATCTTTAACCAAAAACCCACGCAGCTTTTTTGCACCTTTAGAGATAAAGCGTTTTGCTAACGTATCTTTTCGCTTGTAGCGCCAGCCACAAACCGCATCGCAGTTGTCATCTAGTTTTTTTAGCAGATTGGGGATATCGCCAGGGTCGTTCTGACCGTCTCCGTCCAAAGTAATAACCACCTCGCCCTTAGCATATTTTATACCGGCGTCAAGAGCCGCAGACTGACCAAAATTCTTTCTAAAATTGATGATCTTTATGGGCTTTAGCTTTTTAAGCTTCTTGCCTGTTCCGTCTGTCGAGCCGTCATTAACAAAAATAATTTCATAGGGCTTTTTTAATTTATCCAAGGCATCCACTACCTCTTTATAGAGGCTTGTTACATTGCCCGCTTCGTTAAAAACAGGAACAACAACCGAATATTTCATCATTACAAGCTAATTATATACCAGATTTGCGCTTTAAATGGTCAAAAATAATCAAAGCGGGGATGGTGCTTACGAGCGCAAGCAAGGTGACAAGCATCCCTAATTTATAATTATCTTGGGGCTGGTAGTAAATCATAAGCTCGCCTTCTTGGGGCTCTTCAATCACCCAGCCATTGGCAAACCCATTGACCTTGATATGCTCAGCTTCTCCAACTCCACGAAGCTGCCAGCCCTGCGAGTATGACTCATTAAAAATCAGCAAGGCCTTTTGATCTGCCGTGCCCGCATCAATTTTTACAGAATATTCCACCGGCGAGGTCATTGTATAATTCAAATTGGCGCTGGCTACAGAATTTGAGTTGTCTTTGTAAAAATATAATTCAGGAAGAGAAAATTCGCTCAACTCTAAGTTCTCAAGTTGTAAACCAACTTTGTTACCGTCTATTTTGGTAAAAAACCTTAAGCTCGCCCTGTCACTAACTGAAAACAGGTAAGAAAAGTCATGAGCCTTGGCATCATTAATTAATTTAATCTCTTCATAGCGCGAGCCGTTTTCCACCATCAGGAAGACCGGCGCCTCAGACTGGAGCGCATAGTTAAAAGTAAGTAAATACGGCTTTTCAGGCTCAAGCTGCGAGAGCGGAAAATCAAACTCACTCTGGAAGGTTTTATTTAGAGCAACACCCGAAATTATGCTCCTTGGCCGAGGGCGCGAAACTGCAATTTTGTGCACACCCTCTTCCAAATATACTTGGCCTCCAGTGATTATATTGCCTTCAATCTCCAATTGGCCACTTGTGCCCCGTATATCATACATGTCTGAGTTGGGAACACCGACAAACATTTTTATGTTTTCATAATTCTCCGTTTCCCACAGCCAAGGCTCAAAATACGAAACATAATCCGCCTCATTCCCGATATAGTTCATATGAGCCTCAAGATATTCAATAATGCGCGAGCTGTAAAAAATTTTATCCGCATCAGCAAGCTCATCAAAATGCTGCTTCAAGCCAACAATACCTTTTTGATATTCCTCCTTAAGCTTATCCTCTCTACCAAACTTATGCATTTCCCCCACCCTTTTGGAAAGATTAACCAAAAGGACATCTATCTTGGCAGCCGGGCTCACGGCCTTTGTGTATCTTTTTTGTTCCCAAAAATGGCTAATTCGATATTTCAAGCTTCCTGGCTTATATTTTATCTTGGGGATAAATAAAAACGGGTCAGGCTCCATACCGTAATTAAAATTGCATCGCGAGCAAGATGGCACCAAAAGCAAAGCCTGTAAAGTGGAATCATAATTTGAGAGGTCAACAAAAGCCGGGTGTTCTGCCTTTGTCATCTTGAGCGCAAACGAAATGTCGGCATTTGTGGCGATGACTTTGTCTGCCAGCCAGATTTTGTCACTAACTTTGTTCACTCCATAAAGTACCCACTCACCTGATTCATATTCCGACTCCACAAAATCCATGTGCTCCAAGTTAGTCTTCATTTCCTTAAAATCAAAAGCGGTTTTGCTGCTCTCGGGATACAAGACATCCCCTCGCCAAAGTAGCTTATCAATGCCATACAAGTTGAAATACAAGCTGGTTAATGCACTATCGCCCTCGGCTATAGCATGATATAGATTGGCAAAACTGCCACCGCCTATTACGGAGCGATTTAGGGCACTTTTGGGCAAGGAATCAATGCTATAAAACCCCCAGTCATAGGCATCCACATTTGTTTTGGGATCAATAGGTGGCACAAGCAGAATTCGGCTATCTTTTGGTGTATTTTGAGCCACATAATCACTCATCTGATAAACATATTCCGGCACTTTTAGTTTGGTAGCAAATTGAGAATTTAGGGTAAAAATGTGAGATCCAAAGTAGGGATAATGAAAAACAAGTATACCGATGATCACCAAAGAGGCTAAATATCTACGATATTTAAATTGGTAGGTTAAATGGTTAACAAAATAGGAAAAAAGCAAAATCTCGGAGAACCACAGGCCGGCAGCAAATTTATAAAAAGCATTTCTAAAAATGGCAAAGCCGGGTAAATGCTTGGTGGCAAAGACATAGATAAAACCTAAAGGCGGGTGCGAGCCTGCAGCAAAAATCAGGCTTATAAACAAAAATAGAAAACATATGATAAGGACGTCCTTTTCTTTTGTCTTGATTTTCCTCAAAAACCTGCTTTTAATTAGTCCCGCCAAAATCACCAGAGGCACAAAAAGGCTTATTACAAGGGTCAATTTGCTATTTACAAACCATCCCGAGTACGGATGCTTAGAATACCAAGAAGGAATACCTTGCAAACGGATAAGATTAAACCAACTGGTGTGTTTGCTGGTTTCAAGAAGCCACTCAAGCTGTCCGGCAATCCCTCCGCGGCTGCCCAACTCCACAAAGTAAGCTGAATAATAATATTTGAAAAGCGGATAAAGCCAATAGCAATTAATAAGCGCCGCGCTCAAGATGAAAAAGCTATAAATTAAAGTAGTTCGTTTAATTAAAGTGAAGTTTTTGCTGAATAAAGATTTGATAAAAAAATAGAAATAAAACACCAACAAAGCCAGGATTACAAAACCATACAATGGAGGAGAGCCGCCACCGTTTAAAAAAAATAAAACCAAAGCAAAAAACACGCCACCCTTTAAAATACTTAGCTCACGATTTTGTGTTTTAAAAAGGATCAAAAAAAGTAAAGGCAAGGCTGCATAGAGCGAAAATTTTGCTCTTTCGGCAATAAACCAGCCCTGGAGAATAAAAAAATTATAAATATAAAAAGTGCTTGCCAGCACACGAAATGGCCAGGCTTTCTTTTTGGGCTGCAGCCAGTCAGCAAACGCATACATAGCCATGGCCATGATAAAAAACCAAAAAACAAAAGAGAGCTTCTGCGCCCATGCCAGAGAGCCCGTTATAAAAGCAAAAAAAGCATGTGGAAAAAGGGTAAGCAAAAAGGCCCGATATAAGCTATAATCCACACCCAAACCTTCATACGGCATCCAGGCATATAAATAAGTCTTTAATCTTTCGGAAGCGTCAAGAAAAAAGCCGCTATCGTGGCCCAAAATTATTTCGCCATTTTTGAGCCAAAAAAGCGGGGTAAGCGAAAGCAAAAATAAAAAAAATGTTTCTAAAAATTTTTGTTCTCTAATGCTTTTCATATTTTTTGAGATCTGTGAACAAATAGTAATAATAATTTAATTTTGGGTTTTTGACGATAATTTGAAACAAGCTCCTATCGCTTATTTTTCTGGCATTTTGAATTATGCGGCGTTTTTTAAGAGTATTTTCCAGGTGAGTAAGATTCCAAAAAATCGCTCCAAAAACCGCATAACTATGTGAAGCTTTGCTTTTACTTAAAAAAACAATGGCATTTAAAACACACAATCCCAAATGTATAGGCAAAATCCAGAGTAAATAATTAAAACCCAGATTTTTTAAAATTGTGTTAATACGGTTGCGAAAAGCAAGATGCTGGACGTGAGCGTTAGTAAAAACCTGCGAGGTCTGGCCGCCTTTATGATAAATGACCGAGCCAGGCTCGTAAATTACCTCATAACCGGCTAGCCAGACGCGCCAACAAAAATCAGTTTCCTCAAGATAGGCGAAATAATCTTCGTCAAACAAACCGAGCTTCTCGGCGATATTTTTTTTAACAAGCATGCACGCACCGTTAGCAGAAAATATTTTACCTTGAGCTTGATATTTAATTTTATCTGCCCCGTAGCCACGATGATATAAAAAACCAGTTGTCGTCATAAAAGAGCCCGCGCTCTGAATCTGCTTTTTATCCCAGAAACAAATTTTTGGCTGTACTACAGCTACTCCTTTTTTTTGAACAACCTGAACTAAAGGCTCTAAAAAATCCGGCTCGACTTTGGTGTCGTTGTTTAATAAGAGCACCAGTTCTCCGCTGACATGTTCCAGACCAAGATTATTGCCCTTGGCAAAACCCGTATTTTCGATTAATTCAACAATCCTGACTTTTTTAAAATGCTTTTTTAAGTAAGCCACACTACCGTCACTCGACCCCTGGTCCACGACAATAACTTCAGCATTTTTGTAAGTTATTGTTGCAAGTGAACTCAGGCAAGTTTCCAAATGCTTTTGGCCGTTCCAATTTACGATTAAAATAGAAACCAAGGGCAATTTATCCATTTAAGCTATTCTAGCAAAAGCATGGTCAACCGCTTTGGTAAAATCATATTTTTGAGCCAATCTAATCGCGTTTTTTCGATAAAAAATATACTTTTTGGCTGAGCTCAAAATCATATCTACAGCTTGTTCAAAATCCTCATTCTCTTGTAAAACAATGCCTGCATGGAATTTGGAGATATCATCTGCGGTTGCTGCAATGTCATTCATAATTACAGGCAGGCCGCAGGCTAGATATTCTCGCACTTTAAGCGAATCGCCAAACACGGTCCAGGGTTTATTTTTTGTATACATCGCAACCCCCACACCCGATTGGGACAAAATTTCAAGCACTTCATCATGGCTTTTGCTTCCCAAAAATAAAATACTTGTTTTCAGTTTCAGCTTAGAAACTAACTTCTTGAGCCCATGCTCAAGCTCGCCGCTTCCGATAATCACAAGCCGGATATCCGTATATTTTGCTTTAAGTCTTTTGACAGCTTTGATCATCAAAGGATAATCAATGGCATTGGTAAGGTTACTCACAATCACCAAATCGTGCTTATTGATTTTATTGAGCGGCAATCTTTTGGTCTTTTTGAATTCCGGGGTATTGGGAATAAAAAAATTTTTATGCGCTCCTATACCCTGCTTTCGGCGCTCATTGGCAATCCGTGAGGAAACATTCCAGACTTGATCGGCATTTTTTGCGGCAAACTGGTCAATTTTATGATACATGCGATTTATGTATTTATTGGCAAAACGGTTATGAGCGTAATCGGCCGTATAAAAAATCACTTTATCAATTATGCCCAGTTTTTTGGCAATTATGCCCGAGGTAGCATTCAATGGATCAATACCAATAAAAAGCTCAAGTCGCTTTTGATATTTAAAAAGTAAGTAAAAATTTAGGATTTGATCCTGAAGGAGCCGTAGAGGCAACATCAAACGCTTAAAGCCAACGGCTTTTTTCTTCGCCACACCCCTACGGACGTCTTCAATTTCACTTTGCGCTTCGCCATTTAGTGCATGCCTGACAAAGCAATAATCGAGCTTTTTCCCCCTAAAATAATTTCCAAGCTCCGTCCCCGTACCGTGGCGAGGAATGTCTTGTTCATCAAAAACAGCGTGTGTGGCAATTAAGATCATTTTAAAATAGTTTTTATAAAGCCTTTGATGCCAACTGCAGAGATAAAACCAGCCAAAGCAGCCATCATCTCCAATAAACGGACAAAAACAAAGCTTATGCCATTAAATGGCTCGCGGACAATTTTTTTCCAGTTACGAAAATAGGCCTTTCGAAATAAAAGGTTGCCCTGCAAAGCCACAAGCTCAGGGTGCTTGCGGGCATATTGTGCGCCATGGCTTGCATAATAGTATTTTTTTTGTAACAGTCTTTTCAGGGTAAGACTGGACTCGTCGTGATATAAATATTCCTTGGCCCTGCCAATTTTATACTTTTTGCTGATTCTATATGGCAAATCATAATCCTCCGGACCGGTGAGATCAGTATCATAGCCACCAAACTCCAAAAACACTTTGCGCTCAAAAAAGCGGGCAACTTCTATAGTCAGGTCACCCTCATACATTTCCCTTTCAAAACGCCTTACTTTAGAAATCCAGTTGTCACCCTCTGTTTTTTCGGGAATCACCAGAGCCTTGCAGCCGGTTGCTCGCATCGTTTGCACACAATCCTCAGCGACTTTCTCACCCAGATACATATCCGAGTCCAAAATAACTACATACTTCCCCCTGGCTTTGGCCACGCTGAAATTGCGCTGGGCTGAGCGCTCGGGTCCTTTATTAAAAACTTTGTCCGTATACTTTCTGGCAATCTCTTTGGTGCTATCAGTTGAATTATTATCTACCACAATAATTTCAAACTTTTTATAGGACTGTTTTTTGAGGCTTTCCAAAAGCCTACCCAGAGTTTTTGCATTATTTTTTGTTGTTATAATAAAACTAACCATAAATCTAGTATAATATCATTATGAAAAATCCTGAAATATCAATCATCGTGCCCGCCAAAGATGAAGAAAAATCTATCTTGGCCCTTCATAAAGAACTGACCGCTGAACTTACAAAATTAAAAAAACCCTACGAAATAATTTTCATTGACGATGGCTCAAAAGACCAGACGTTTGCGATTATGCAGAAGCTCTGCCAAAAAGACAAAAGGGTAAAAGCCATAAAACTGCGCGGCAATTTTGGTAAGGCTGTCGCACTTTCGGTGGGTTTTGAAAAAGCACTCGGTAATGTTGTTATCACCATGGATGCGGATCTGCAGGACGACCCAAAGGAAATTGCCACTTTTATTAACAAAATCAAAGAAGGCTATGACTTAGTCACCGGATGGAAAAAAATACGCCATGATCCGATTACAAAAGTCCTGCCCTCCAGGATAATCAATTTTCTAACCCGCAGTTTAACGGGAGTCGCGGTCCACGATATGAACTGCGGCTTTAAGGCCTACAAAAAAGAGGTTGTGGGAAATCTAAATATCTACGGCGAACTTTATCGCTTTATCCCCATTTTTGCAGCCAAGAAAAACTACAAAGTAGTCGAGGTGGTTGTTCATCACCGGCCGCGAATATACGGTAAATCTAAGTTTAGTGGCGGCAGATTTGTTAAAGGGGCGCTTGACCTTATGACCGTTATCTTTATCACTTCCTTTAATAACCGCCCAGGTCATTTTTTTGGCTCCCTCGGACTTAGTCTTTTCGGTGGCGGTTTTGTAATTGGTGTCTATATTTCTTATCTCCGCATAACCACCGGCTCTATCCAAAATAGGCATCCACTTTTATATCTCGGGATGCTTTTGATGATCATTGGTGTGCAGCTTATTTCTACAGGGCTTGTGAGTGAGCTTGTCATCCACACAAAAGACAAGCGCTCATTGGAAAATTATATAGAAATTTCAATCTAAGCCCCAAACTTCAATTTTTAGACTGCTCAAAAGACAGGCATTCTTTTTATTAAGATCCAGCCTTATGTATTTGGTATAGACATGTGGCAGATAGACAGAAATTTTTCCACTTTTTTCTTCTCCGAAAAAATCGGGCTGCCTTTGCCAATTTTTACCGTCCAAAGAAGTATAAACAATATTATCGCGGTACTTGATCTCACAGCCAGGCGGCTTGGTCCAAATAATGCCCCCCACATGCTTGGGCGTCAACAAATCCAAAGTTAGCAAATAATTGCCGCCCGTCTTTTCACTGTTTTCGACCTTGATCTCAAAATCCAGAAGCCTGTATTTAGTTAAATCAATCTTTAAGTGCTTGGTGTCATTTTTCCATATTTTCAAAATTGCCTGATTTTGGGCCTTTAATTCATAGACGGGATTAAGATACGTTTCAGCATACTGGTATTTATACTTTTGCGTGGCATCACCGTCCAGATAAAGCTCCATGATATATTCACCTTTCAGCTCCGCCCCGCTCCAATGGGAATTGCTCAGGCTGATGTCTGATCTTAATTTTTGAAATGGAAGCTCATGATCTGAAAATAAAACCGGTGCCACCCTGGCATTTGGCTCGGCATACTCATTAAGCCACTCAATTCCCTGTAAATAGGCATTTCCAAAAGAATTGCCCCAATAAGGGACAGTTTTTTCGGCCGCACCCTTAAGCCCGCCAGCAAGCTGATTAAAATAGACATTTTGGTTGGGATGGATGGTAATCATTTCCCAGGCCATAATAATAATTACCATACTCAAAACAAATCGGGAAATATTTTTGGCTTTAATTTTGTTGTAAATAGCTTGGCCGGCAACACCCGCGAGCAATGCCATAGCAGGAACATATTCCATGATCTGGCGCACGCCACCATAAATGGTTGCGCTTGGAGTGCTTACCCTTAGAACAGGTACTAAAAACCATGCCAAAAGCAGCAAATAAACCTCTTTTTTGTTTTTTGTAAATTGGCGAGCAGAGTACGCGATACCCAAAATAAAAAGTATAAGCATAGGCAGCGGAGTAGTTAACAAAATAAAATAGAGCGGATAAAAATTTATGCCACTAAAAATATATGGCTCATAAACCAGATTATTTCCGCCCTTGCCAATATCAAGATAATACATCAACATCTCGGCAATACCCGCTAAAATATTGTGCCAAAGATAAGGCCACGTTAATACAAATACACAAAAAGCCATAATTGGTACTCCAAGAAATGCAAAATAATACTTAAGATGTTTTCGGATAAACTTGCACTGTTTAATTAGATAAATAACGAGCCAAGGCAAAAGTATTACCGGTGCAAAAACTATATTAAGTTTTGTTGAAAGTCCAAGCCCTGCTAAAACAGATGAGGCAATCAAAAACTCAAAACTTTTTCGTTTTACAGAATAATAAAAAGTTATGATAGTCAGACTTATGTAAGCTGTGATCACCGGGTCTTTGATATTAAAATGAGATTCGGCAAAAAAAAGTGGATAAAACCCATAAAAAAACCCAGATAATAAAGATGCCACCGTACCAAACTCCTTATATGCAAAATACGAAACAAACAATACTGATATAAAACTTATTAAAATTATAAATAAGTTGTGCGCTTCATAATCACCAAGAATACCAAGCTTTTGGTAAAAAATATAATTTGAGATTGCCGCACTCAGATCGTTTCCCGCGGGGTGGCTGTAACCATCCAAGCCTTCAAGCATGTCAATATAGGCCGCTCCGTCCGCCTGGTAAAAACTTCGCTTTGACCCTTCCCAGTTTAACCAAAGCATCTCCTCATACGTGGTGGCCGGCGAAACAGCTTCGGGATTTAAAGTCGGGTAACCAGGTAGATTTACATACGTTTCCTCGCCGTGCAAAATATAATTTAAATATGCCTGGCCCTTACGGTAATGCTTGGCGTTGTCCCAATTAAGGCCATAGTCGGAAAGTGTTGCAAAACTTATAACTAAATATATTAGAGGCACAAGGTAGTAAAAGTATTTTTTCATTACTCAGATTTTGGCTGGCGTTTGTAAATACTCATAATTGGCTTGCCGTCCACCATAATACTTAAGTAGTTATCAAACTGGCCCTCATATTTTCGCGGCCCATCCCCACGGGTGAAGCGGTAATCATACAATACATAATCCGCCTCTTTTAAGGAATCAACCAATTGCAGTTTACTTTTCAATCTGGGCTCCATCAGCCAGCCTCCCCGAACTACAAATTGATTGTGCATGATGTTAAGCCTTTCGCCAATGGCAGGTTGCTCATTTTCCACCAGCGCTTCTAATAAGTTCTTTACTGATACGCGCCAATAGTCCCGATCCCAACGCTCATCCCAGTTTTCCCCAGCTAAAACATTAAAATACACATAATGATAAGGGTGGTTATTTATCATCCAGTTTAGATGAAAACCAGCCGATATAACGATCACCATTAAACCTACTTTCAACCATTTTGTCGAATACTTCATCAGCTGGTTCAGAGCAAAAGCAGCAAGCATCATAAAACAAGGGTACAAAAAAAATACATGTCGCCAGCCTCCATACAAAGTGGAATTAAATGCAATTATTGCTATATAGGTAGCTAGTATGACGAAAATGGGGAAAAAATATTTAGCTTGTTTTCGCTTAACAAACAAATATAGGCTCACTAAAAAGCCAGTAATCCAACCGATTAGATAATAAAACGGCGTGGAAATCCCAATCCATACAGGAAGATAAGTAATTGGTGGATCGTTCCCAGAAATCAACTCTCCATTAAAAATTATCCTACTATGCCACACTTCATAATCACTAAACTGTACAAAAATATTATATAAACCAGATATAGGTTCATACCATAAAACTGGCCAAATTATAAATAAAACAAGTAAAACTCCTAGAACATATGTGGTAAATGTAATCAGCTTTTTTTTAAGCGTAATTTTATCGGTAAATAACCACAAAAAGTAAAACGCAGGCAATAACAGGCCCATTATGCGAGTGTTTATCGCCATCGCGCTTGTAAGGATAAAGAAAAATAGGCTTTTTCGGGAAGGCTTTTGTTTAAATAAAAAAAGACAATATGTCGCAACAACAAACAAGGACATAAAAAGGGTGTCCTTAATATTGTAAAAAGAATGAGCATATATACGAGGATGTAGTAGGTAAAAAAAAGTAACTATTAAAGAAATCCAGCTATTAACTTTTAAAAACTTAAGTAGTCTGTAAAAACAAGAAGCTGAAAATAAAAATATTAAGTGTAAATATAAATGTATTATCAGCCAATAAAGTTGGCTTTCGTGGCTCAAAGCGTCTGGAAATATTTCCAATAAAAGTAAGGGGTATTGCAGCGAAACCCCGTAGTATGGTGAGATATCTTCGGTTATGCTACTTTGGTAAGTCAAAACATTCGGAGCATAACTCATAAGACCTGTTACACGAAAATATTCTGAAGCCTGCACCAAACGTCGATGACGCTGGCTCAACTCATCAACAGACATTCCATAATCGCTAACTGTAAAAAGTGAAAAAATGGCAAAACAAACTAGTATTACCTTGAGAAAAAAATCAGCCCTGAAGTTCATTTTTCCAATATTACCATCTGCCAGGGGAATATTATTTTATGATTTTTTATTTTGAGCCCGTGTTTTTTAACAACCTTTGCAAATGAAGTTTTGTTCCATGCATTAACATGCTCCGGGTGTCTTCCCAGTCTATTTAAATATTTACCGCGCAAAAGCCCCACCACACTAAACCAAGGCTCCCAGGGAACAGTAATTAAAACCGGCCCTTTGCTGACGCGTTTTAATTCACTAATTGCCTCATCATAATCAGGAATGTGTTCTATTATTTCCAATGCCAAAACCAGATCAAATTGGTTTTTTTTAAACGGCAACTTTTTGGCGTCTGCCTGTCTAAATTCTACTTTTGGGAGATGTTTTTGAGCGTATTTTACAGCTTCCTTGTCTATATCTACACCCACTGTCTTTTTTGGTTTATAGGCTTTTAAGATATGCTTTAAATCAAATCCCTCCCCGCATCCAACAGACATCATGCTTTCTGGTTTTAAGCCAATAACTTCTTGTGTCACGATGTCTTGGAAACGGTTTATTAAAAACTTTTGCAGGGGATTACTGGAAGTATGTTTTTCTAAATTAGTACTTTTAGTTTTTGCCATAAATACTTTCTATCAATCTTAAACTTTGTTTTTTGCTTTCCTGCCAACTAAACTGTTTGCTCCAATCTTCTGCTCCTTTAGATAGTTTACTATAAAGACGTTTGTTGTTGAATAGATTAACAACCTCTTGGAATAGCTGCTTTGGGGTATTTTGTGAAACGATTATGCCGGAGCTTGTGCTAACCGAATCAATTAATCCGGGCGAATTATAAGCAACCACCGGAGTACTCATGGCATTAGCTTCGATATTTACAAGACCCCAACCCTCACGCAAGGACGGATTTATTAGAACGTGCGATTTAGCCAGCAGTTTAAATTTTTCCTCTTGTGACACATACCCCCAATAAGTCAGACGTCCTTCGAACTCCCGCTCTTTTTGTTTCATAAGGCTTATAAATTTACCTTCTGCTTTTCCGATAACCCAAAAGTTATAAGTGCCTTGACTATCCAAAATTTTAAATACTTTAAGAGCATCATAAATACCTTTATCAGCAGTTACAGCTCCTAAAAATGTAATCGTTGCGATTTTTTCTTTAGAAGGCATTTTTTTTGGCGTTTTAATTATCAGTCCATGGGGAATAATATTAATGTTTTTGTCCGGTATCCCCATTTTTAATAAATCATGTCTAGCAGAATCTGAGCCCGTGATAAACAGTGTTTTTTTATACAAAAGAAAAAATAAAGGCTCAAGCATGTAGCCTACTCCTCCAATAAGCTGTCTTATAACCGGCGGAAGTGGCTGCCTGAACCAAAGATTTCTGGCCACCTCTTGTATGACTGCGATCTTTTGCGTACGGACATATAACGGCGTAAAAAAAGGTATGAAATGAAATTGATCTACCACCAAGTCGTACTTATGCTTCTTTAAAAATACATACCAAAAAAAAGCAGATATGTGCACACCCAGAAGCTGACGGCCATGCCTAATTATTTGCACGCCATCTATGGTTTCATGTGTTTTTGCTTTTTTAAAGCTTGAGGAAAAAAGCGTAACTCTGTGTCCTGCTTCAATCCAACCTTTCATATGCTCATGCATCACTTGCTCGGCGCCACCCGCCAAAGGATGCTTCGGATCACGCCAGGAGAAACATAAAATATTCATGAATTATAAGTAAGCCAATTTTTTTTATTTTTATCGTCATAGTAACGCCTAATCCTTAATCTATAAAACACAGCCAAGCTGTCCCAAAGCATTTTATAAACAGTTTTCCACGAAATTGCACTGGTATTTTTATTAAAGGTTACTTCGATAGGAGCTTCATAAATCCGGTTAAAGCCCAAATATTTAGAAACCGCAAGCATTTCAATATCCATAGCATAGTCTTTTACCAAAAGACGGGGCAAAATCGCCTCCACAACTTTGCGCTTAAAAATTTTTATCCCGCTTTGAGTGTCATTTAGAGGTAATTTAAATAAAACACGGATCAATAAATGATATCCAATGCTATACAGTTTTCTTTTAAAAGGGTAATTAACGCGCGATACGGGATGCCTTTTGGATCCCACAACCACATCGGCCTTATACCACTCCATGTGAGCCATAAGCATCATAATGCCCTTGGGGCTAATATCCATCCCCGCATCCAAAAAAGAAACTAACTCCCCTTTGGCATATTTCATTCCTGTTCTCACCGCATGACCTTTACCTTGATTTTTTTCATAGCTTTTTATCGACAGCTTTTTAGAACTAACTTTCTTGGCTTCAGCTTCGGTTTTATCTAATCTACCGTCCACCACACAGATAATTTCATAGTCGTAATTGGCGGGCAATCCTTCATCTAAAACTGAAATAATATTTTCTAAATCGGTCTTGATGGTTTTTTCTTGTTTATACGCAGGAACAACTATAGATAAAAGGGTTTTATTTTTTTGCATTTTGGGAACCGTATTGATGATTAAGTAAGTATATTATAAGACCAATAAATAAAAAGACCATTGTTGCCAAAGACACACATATTACGTGCGCCATGGTTCTATGCCAAAACAAAATGCCAAAAAATTGCAAAAACACGCCAATTACAGGTAAAGCCATAACTTTTACGCGTCCCACAGAAAGCAAGAAGTTTACTAAATAGTAGTTAAAAGTATAAAAAGAAATAAACAATCCCATCCATACTAGAAGCGAACTTGCCTGCAAGTATTCGCTGCCATATAAAAGGCCAATGGCAAGGCCGGGAAATAGCCAATAAACGACTACTGCACCTAAAGCCATAATCGCAGTTGCAAAAAAAGCCAAGTAAAAAAATTGTCTATAGGACTCTCCTTTTGCCCTTTTACCAGATACAACGGGAAACATCACCATACTTATAGGACTTGCAGCAAAAAATATTATCCTACCTAGTGTTGATAATGCTGCATAAAGTCCTGCATCAAATTCGGGAAAATAGTGCTTAACCAAGATTAAATCAGTAGTAAAAAAGGCTGCAAACGACAAAGCCTGCAAAAGTGCCGGCTTGGAAAAGTTGAAAAAATCTTCCATGTTTCTTCCTTGTTGCGGCTTAGGGACCAACTTTTGAACCAGGTGGCAGGAATAGGTGTAAGTTATAAACGCAGCTAAGGCCAGGGCAAAAATAGCACCGAACGCTGAATAACCCAGAATCACTAAAACTAACCCCAAGATAAACTTCCCTAAAGAAGAGATCAAACTTATCCCAACAAATTGGCCAAATAAAAGCTTCCCTTGGACTATGGACTGGTTCACCATCGTAATCAGGCTGAAATACATAACTGGCGCCAAAAGTGAGACTATCCAAAAACTCTCAAGGTGTAAAAAATGAGAAATAAATGGCGAAAACAGAAAGATCGCAAGCGCCATTACAAAGCCGAGCTTTCTAACAAACTGCTTTAAGCTACCATATAAAAGTGCCAAATCTTTTTGTGTCGTCACTTCTGAAGTAAATTTAACAATTCCCACACCTGCAGATTGTGGAACAATGCCGATTAGATAAAAAAGGGAAAAAATACTCGCCAAAACGCTGTAATCACTAGGCCCCAAGAGCCTACCCATAACTAGGTGGTAAAAATAGTTAACTACATTCACCCCTAAACTTCCGGCAATCATGACAAGGCTTCCGGAAACCAGCTTATTTTTTAGAATTTTTTCCTTCATGATACCCAATATCCACGCGAAAATAGCATTGTTGCCAAAATTAAACCTAGTAATGATACTCCAGCCAAAAGCAACTGCACAAATTTTGGGATCCGGCGTGTAAGCTTGGAAAGCAAAATAAATGCAGGAAAAAGGACTAATACGTAGCGTGGAAGCGAGGAAAAACTACCGGACAGAGTGGGTACTAAATATCCGCCAAACAAATATACCCAATAGCTTAGTCTGAGTTTAAAATAACCGTATACCACCAATACTAAAAATAAAACCGCGACTAAAACTTCCAAAAAAGCAGTAAAAATAATCGGCCAGTTAAAAGGTAAGGACGGGATAATTTTAATAAAGTAACGATAAAATACCTGCGGCAAAAACACAAAACTTACAGACCTTTGAGCTCCGTAAATGCCTACTTTATGGATAAATATCAGAGGATCCCCGGTTTCTTTGTATAAAAACCAAAAGTAAAGCAATAACCCAGACGCCATAATAAACAGATAAAGACATAAAGCCAAAACTGACCCCCTCCTAAACCTGGTTTTATTTTGTGTAAACCATTCAACGAGTATCGCTAAAGCAAGTGTCACGCCTATTACGCGCGTAGCACAAGCAAGCCCTGCCAATAAACTAGCCGTCGGAAACTTATTTTTTCGTGCAAAATAAAAAGCCCAGACCACAAGCATTAGAAACAAGCTTTCAGTATAAACGGCAGCAAAAAAAAATGAAGCTGGAAAAATAAATAAGATCAGTAAAATCCTTTGCGTTTTAATTCCGTCAAGACTTAATAGTTTATGAAGCCCAAAGATGGCAAAAAGAAAGCTTAGGTGTGAAATAAAAACAGCCGATAGCAAAAAGCCTTTTAAGTTCGTCGCCCAAAAACTTAAAAGCCTAATCAAAAGCGGATAGACGGGAAAGAAAAAATGGCGAATCGGGCGGTAACCCTCCTGGGCTATGGCTAAATAAGGCACTCCGTCAAAATTAGCATGCCACCAAAGCTCTGGACTTTGCAAATAACTGTCAACATTGCCGCCCAAAAAACTTTCTTGCAAGACAAGGATGCTTCCCATATAGCCACCGATAAACAACAAAACCCGCCAGCCTAAAAAAAACACTACATTTTTATTCATTGAAGTGCCCTTTTATAAACCTCTAAAGTTTTATCTGCAGTTTTATTCCAGCTAAAATCTTTAAGTCGTTTGGATCCTTCTGTTATTACGTTTTGTCTTGAATTTTCGTCAACCAACAAGCTTTCAATTTTATCAGATAAATCTTCAACATTAGTTGGTTCAAAATAAACTGCTCCTTTTTCCAAAACTTCGACCAGAGTTTGCGTCCTGGAAGCAACAACAGGTGTGCCACATGCCAAAGCCTGAAGTGGCGGCAATCCAAATCCTTCATATAAAGACGGCTGGCAATACATACTCGCCAGATTGTAAATTCCGACCAGATCTTCATCTACCACATAACCCAATGTCCTAACATACTTCGATTCAAATAACTTTGATAAATTTTGATAATGCGCCAGCTCCGGGTGTGTTTTTCCCAGCAACCTGCGTGTAATATCTCTAATTCCTTTTCCATTAAAACTACGTATTGTTTCGTTAATGTTACCTGCACTTTTGCCCACGATCACAAGCTGACTTTTATTTTTAATACACGCTTTGGCTAAAGTCCCCACATTTTTGTTATAGTTAACATCCCCGACATACAAGACGAACCTATCCGGTAAATTATATTTGAGCTTAACTTCGGACAAAAATTTTTTGTCCTTCAGTGGCTTATAAATCGGGTCGCTCGCAAGGTGGATGGGGATTATTTTTTTTTCGGGCGCTTCTAAAAAGCGCATGATATCTTTTTTGCTGGTTTCGGAATCTGTGATTATAAACTTAACTTTTTTTAAAGATTTAATTTGTTGCTTCAAGTTCCACTTACCCCTGATCCCGGGCTTATAATGCTTTGGGTATAAAAGCGGGATCACATCGTGGATGGTGACCACACAGGGCCTATCTGAAATATCGGGCA
>CAZSLA010000010.1:0-28308 GCA_964607795.1 uncultured Gammaproteobacteria bacterium | reverse complement strand
TGAATCCTGGTGTGGCAGTGGCTTCATAGTTTTCAAAGATGAGGATACGGTTGTTTGAGAATTCGCTTACGAACAATTTATCTTGATATTCAAACACCCTACCTGGGAGATAAAGCCCTTTGCTCGATACTTCTCCACCCCCGTTTGCTGAGCTTGATTCAAAGTCACTTTGTCCTAATATAACGTCTGCACTTGCCCCACTAGTAGTTGGTATGGCATTGAAGATCAATACTCGGTTATATCCGTTATCACCAACAAATAACCGTGAATCGGTCGCGTATATCTGCCTTAGACTACCGAAAGTCGATGCAGATACATCTGATAACGTAGAAAAAAAATCAGGCTGGCCAATGACAACATTAGCAGGCTGGTTGTTGTGCGTGGGGATTGATTCCCAAATCATAATTCGTTTATTCGTCGTATCGGTCACAAATAGTTTTCCAGCACTGTTTACAAATACACCTCTGGGTTCCGGCAAAGATGTATCTGTCGCCCCATTATTTGTGCAAGTAGTAAAATTTTCCTGCCCTAGCACAATGTCTGGCAACGCTCCATTTGATGCAGGGACAGAGCTAAAGATCACAACCCTGCGGTTTGTTCGCTCCGAAACGATCAATTTGCCGTCGTATATGACGACTCCGCTAGGCCGAAAAAGACTTGATTGGTTACATGTTGTGGGCGAGCCACCCGTCATGTTGGGTTTACCTACAACAACGTCTGCAGGTTCTCCATTTATTGTTGGAAATTCATTCCAAATGAGTACCCGGTGATTTTCCATGTCCGCAATCAGCAGTCGATTACCGTCTGAATAGACTGAATTAGGTTCGCTGAGAGTGTTTGCGTCAGAAGTACCACCTCTATTTGCGAGGCGGGCGTCAAAAGTTTCCTGCCCTAAAACCAAATCGGCTGGCTTTCCGTTTTCTACAGGAACTGAATTCCAGATTAAGACTCGGTTATTACCCAAATCCGCGACAATGAGTCTTCCTTTTGGATCCACAAACACCTCTGCTGGACCACGAAAGCTTGAATCAGAGGTTCCTGGAGAATTGGAAGTGAAGTTTGGCTGTCCCACCACCACAGAGGCCGGCATGTTGGTGTAGTACGCAAAAGTTGTACGGGGAAATGCCAGGAGAACTAGTAGCAGTGAAATGATTTTTACTGGAAGCCAAGCCTTCTTTTGCATTACAGCTTCACCATAGCAAATCTGAATTTCCCTTGTCAATTGATACCTGATCGCACACTCTCTGGGTGTAGCGTTGTCTCTGTTTGTTTATTTATCACGAATTCTATTCCCATGGTTTTATCGCTGGAGGTTTTTTCTGAACGTACTGGCCTTCTGGCTATTTCATTAAACCCACTTGCCTTCATCAAAGACGCTTCTTAATCTGTCAATAGTATCTGTTTTATCCGAAGCATTCAATGTAATAAATTACAACCCTTCTTTTTTTAATTTATTAACAAGCTGCCTTTGGCTGCGGCTCAAATTTGCCGGCACCTCCACATTTATCCTGATGTACTGGTCTCCCTGACCGCGGCCACGCAAATGTGGCAAGCCCTTGCCGCGAAGCCGCATCATTGTACCGGACTGCGTGCCTTTTCGGATTTTTAGCTTAAGCTCGCCGTCAATTGTTGGTACTACTATTGTGCCACCCAAAATAGCGGTGCTATACGGCACATTTTGGCGTACATATATATCTGCTCCGTCGCGCTCAAAAAACTCGTGCGGCTTAACATTTACAGACAAAATAAAGTCATCAAAGCGGATACGGCTGCCGTCATCCACGCCTGCTGGGATTTTAATTTTGCGCTTTTTGCCCCCGATTTCTACCTCTTTTTCTGCGCCGCGGGCAGCCTCCATAAAATTAATATCAATACCAAAGCGGGGCACACTTCTTGTAGAGCGAAACGGGCTGCCACCAAAAAACTGCTCAAAAATCTCAAAGGGGTCGCCAAAGTCAAAGCCACCAAAGCCTCCCTGGTTGCTGGTATAAGTATAGGTGAACGGCCCCCATTGGCCTTGAGCTCCGCCAAAAGGCGACCGGCCAGCTCCAAAGCCTCCCCCGGGAGCAAAGGCCTGGTGTCCGAATTGGTCATATGCCCGGCGTTTTTCCGGATCGGACAACACCTGATAAGCCTCGTTTATTTCTTTAAAGCGCTTTTCGGCAACTTCTTTGTTATCTTTGTGCTTATCCGGGTGCCATTCCAAAGCCTGCTTGCGGTAAGCCTTTTTGATGTCCGCGCTTGAGGCGTCCTTGCTTATGCCCAAAAGATCGTAATAATCAGATTTTCCATTTGCCATTGATTTAGAAGAGTATTACTCAACTACTTCTCCTTCTTCGGCATTTTCCGAAGGTTTATCTTCTTTTGAGGCTTTGGACTCTGGTGGGGATTGGTACATGGAGGCACCCACTTTCTGAAGCTCGGTATTAAGCTCCTCAATTGTCTTATTTAAGGTTTCTTCGTTAATTTCTCCTTTTACAAGCTCGTCTTTGACGGCCTTTATTTTTTCCTCCACCGTCTTTTTAGTTTCAGCAGGCACTTTGTCGCCTGCGTCTTTGAGCGCCTTTTCTGAAACGGCTACCAAATTATCTCCCTTGTTTTTAAGATCTATGAGCTTGGCTTTTTTCTCATCCTCGGCTTTGTGTTTTTCGGCCTCAGCGCGCATTTTTTCCACTTCTTCATCCGAAAGACCCACCGCGCCGGTAATCGTGATATTTTGTGTCTTTGCCGTGGCCTTGTCTTTGGCAGTCACTTTTAAAATGCCGTTACTATCAATGTCAAAGGTAACCTCAATCTGGGGGACGCCACGCGGAGCCGGCGGAATGCCATCTAAAATAAACCTGCCCAGGGATTTGTTGTCGTTGGCCATCGGCCGCTCGCCCTGAAGCACGTGGATTTCTACCTGATTTTGGTTGTCGGCGGCTGTACTGAAAACTTCAGTTTTACTCGCCGGGATCGTGGTATTTCTGGCAATCATGGGTGTAGCCACGCTCCCCAAAGTCTCAATTGCCAAAGTCAAAGGCGTGACGTCCAAAAGCAAAATATCCTTGACTTCCCCGCCCAAAACTCCGCCCTGGATAGCTGCACCGATGGACACAACTTCGTCCGGGTTGACGCCTTTGTGCGGCTCTTTACCGAAAAACTCCTTGACGCGGGACTGGATCATGGGCATCCTGGTCATACCTCCAACCAAAATAACTTCATCAATAGCCGAAGCCTCCACCTTAGCATCTTTCAAGGCGGCAGTCACAGGCTCCATGGTACACTCCACCAAGTCAGCAATCAGGCTTTCCAGCTTGGCGCGGGTGAGTTTCAAGTTTAAGTGCAGGGGATTGCCGTCTTTCTGCGTGATGTATGGCTGATTTATTTCGGTTTCCTGACTTGCCGAGAGCTCGATTTTGGCTTTTTCAGCGGCGTCGCGGATGCGCTGCAGAGCCTGCTTATCCTGCCTCAAATCAACCGCGTTTTCTTTTTTGAATTCGTTAGCAATATAATCC
Organism: uncultured Gammaproteobacteria bacterium; assembly: GCA_964607795.1. Lineage (GTDB taxonomy): Bacteria > Patescibacteriota > Microgenomatia > UBA8517 > UBA8517 > DYGT01. The sequence continues at coordinate 24,811 of CAZSLA010000010.1, read as the reverse complement.
ACAATGCGCTCGTCAAAATCATCGCCACCCAGGTGTGTGTCGCCATTGGTAGATTTAACCTCAAACACCCCGTCTCCCAGTTCCAAAATAGAAATGTCAAACGTCCCCCCACCCAAATCATAAACGGCTATTTTTTGGTTTTCTTTTTTATCAAGCCCGTAAGCCAAAGATGCAGCTGTTGGTTCATTGATAATGCGCTCCACCTTAAGCCCGGCAATTTCGCCGGCTTGCTTGGTTGCCTGGCGCTGGGAGTCGTCAAAATAAGCAGGAACGGTAATCACCGCAGACTCCACAGTTTCACCTAAATAGCTCTCGGCGTCTTTTTTGAGCTTCATCAAAACTCGGGCCGAGATCTCCTGGGGCGTGTAGGTTTTATCTCCCACTTCAATAACAGCCATAGAGTCCTTGCCGGCAACAATTTCATACGCAACCATTTTCTTGGTCTTTTGCACTTCCGTGGAGTTTTCGCGCCTACCCATCAAGCGCTTGACCGAATGGATCGTATTTTTAGGGTTTAATATCATTTGTCGCTTGGCAACGTCCCCCACCAGATTTTTTTCCGGCTCCACTACCGAAGGTGTGATATTACGGCCGGTGTCCGCCGCAGGAATAACTTTGGGTTGGCCACCTTCCATCACAGCCACCACCGAATTGGTGGTGCCTAAATCTATGCCGATTATTTTACTCATGTTTTTCCTTGCCTTTCTTTTTTACCGAAACTACTACCTTGGCCGGTCTTATTATATAATCGCCTATCCTATACCCAGTCAAGCTGCATTCTAGAATTTCGCCTTCATTTTTGCCTTCACGGGTATCAATTGCCTCGTGCAAATTTTCATCAAATTTGTGGCCCTTGGGCTTAATCACTTCTAAACCAAGCCCCTTAAATGCCTTATAGAGCTCATCCAGCGCGAGCGCCAAGCCTGAATCGCGCAAATGGCTTTGGACGTTTTCAAGCATATCAAATACAGGTAAGAGTTCGGTAATAACCAATACCTTTTGGCGGCTATTTTCAGCTTCGCGCTCGCGTATAATGCGCTTTTGCAAATTATCATAATCAGCCAAAGCCCGAGCCAGTTGCTCGCGCAAAGCCTCGTCATTTTGAGTTTTAGCTTTTTTTCCTTTTGCCATTATTTGCCCCCCACCTGCTCAATCAAGCTGCCAAAATATCTGACAGTCGGGATCACGGACGGGTAATTCAAGCGAAACGGCCCGATGACACCAATAGCCCCTTGCTTGCCTCTGGCATCAAAGCGCGAAGCCACGATCCCCACGGGCTCAAAATATTCCCAGCCAAGCTCCTCGCCAAACAAGACCTCAATCGGGTTTAAGCCCTGGAATTTTTCAAAAAAAAGCTCATGCAAACGCCTACCTTCTTCTAAGGTGGAAAACAAGGTTTGGCAAACTTGAAAGTCAAAAAATTCCGGGCTATTAAAAAGCTGGGAGTAGCCATAGCTCCAAAAATCGCCATCGTCGGTTGTTGTCACAGACAAAGCTTCTGCTCGCTGTGATAAAGCTTTAGTCGCTTGCTTTAGAAGTTCGTCTAAATCAGATCTTGCATCCCATATATCTTCGCGGGCCTTGACTTCTTCGGTCAGACTGAGCTTGCGTTCCTCCATCAGCTGATTAATATAAAATTTCATAGCCTTGGGCGTAGGTACGCGGCCGGATGAGGTGTAGGGCTGTTTTAAAAACCCGGACTGGTTCAAAGACACCATTTCATTACGAATGGTTGCCGGAGAAACGCCCATATTATATTTTTTTTCAAGCGCCAGCGAGCCCACAGGTGAGGCCGTTTCAATGTATTCATCAATCAAAGCCTTTAAAATTTGCGTTTGCCTTGCCGTTAAGCCTTCCATCTTAGCACTAATATAATATGAGTGCTAAAGTGTGTCAAGAGCTATCATATACCGGCGGTGTCCGAGGCTGTGGGGCTTACGGGTTCACCTTCTTTGGAAGAAATGGTAAATTTGCGCCGGCGCAGGACCCTGAGAAGCACAGCAAGCTCATTTGTGCGCATAAGTGCAGTGAGGCTCAGATAAACCACACCCCCAAGGACTGCTGTAAGTATGGTCAAAAGCAAAAGGTTGGTCGTATAGCGCGTGTCCAGGACAAAATTTTCAAAATTCAAAGAATTTAAAGCCTCGGGAATGTTGGGCACAAAAGACAAGCGCTTAACCCAAACCGAGCGGTCAAAAAACTTGAGGGTAATGTACATAACCGACCCGGCCAAAAAAGCGGAGATTGTGTGCTTGGCAATGGGACCCAAGGCAAAGAGGCTACTGCCGTTTAATCTCCTGCTCAAAAGAAAGTACAGAATAATTGCCTGGAAGGCGTTATTAATGGAATAGGAAAGCGCCAAAGCCCAAGTGGGCAAACCAAGGCTCAAAACCAAAACCAAAGACACCAAGACATTCACAGCCACGCCCGCAATCGACACCTTAACCGGCGTTTTGGTGTCGTGGAGGGCAAAAAATGAACGCGTCAAAAGAAGAAGTATGGACTGGAAATAAATGCCCAGGGCAAATGCCGACAGCACATAGCCTATCTGCACCGTAGCCTGCCAATCAAACAAATGGGTGCCAAACAAAAGCCTCACAATGGGCACGCGCAAGACCATAAGTGCGGCGATAACCGGCAAGACAAAAAAAGAAATCTGGTACAAAGACGACAAAAAAGTTTGCCTGAGCTTGGCACGGTTATGGGCATAGCTTGCCATGCTAGGGAGGGCCGCCTTGGCAATGGAAAGACCAAAAAGCCCGACAAACATGGCCTGCACGGGGAAGGCAAAACTGTAATAAGCATAGGCCGGAGTTGAAATGAGCGAAGCCAAAAAAAGCTCAACCGTCTTGGCAATTTGCAAAATGGCGAGCTCCAACATCCGGGGCGCGGCCAGCCGACCAATACGTTTAACCTGTTTGCCCGCTTTAAAATCAAAGCGAAAGCGAAAGCCGAGTTTGTAGGCAACTGGCAGTTGAATCAAAAAGTGAGCTAAAGCACCCAAGACTACTCCCAGGGCAGGCGCCAAAAGGCCCAAACTTTCGGCAAACAAAACCGTGCCCACAATAATGCCAAAGTTATAAAAAAGCGGCGCCAAGGCGGGTACAATAAAGCGCTTTAAAGACTCCAAAACCCCGGTTAAAACATAACTGATGATAAAAAAGCCCTGGGCGGCAAACAAAACGCGGGCCAAATAAGCAATCGTTTTTGTTTCGTCCGCGCTAAAGCCCGGGGCGATAAGCGCATACAAATGGGGCGCCAGAAGGCCAAAAACAGCATAAAAAAGCACAAATATTACAAGACCAAAATTAACTATCCTTGCGGCTGTTGCCAAAGCCTCGGACTTTTTTTTGTGAAAGGCTTTGGTAAACACCGGAATAAAGGCAGAGGTTAAAGCACCAAGCGTAAAAATCTCAAATACCAAATCAGGCAAGCGAAAGGCAGCAAAAAACAAAGGCAGCTCGGTGTCCACGGAAAAGTAATGCGCCAAGACCCTAAGGCGAATAAAGCTTACCAGGCTTGCACCCAGGCGCATGAGCATAATGACAAGGGCCGCCGAAAGAATTGAAGCCTGAGGAGCGAGTAATAAATTTTTACCTTTTTTAAACCAATTATTAACCATTTTTCCTGTTTACAACAATACACCTTTCTATTTGAGTTATCCAATTTGCTATTTTAGCGTGTGTCAGCTATACTCTCACAAGCCAAAAGGAATAATTATGCCAGTAACAAAGACTGCCAAAAGAGCTCTTCGAGGCTCAAAACGCAAAGCAATTATAAATAAACGTATCACAGCGCGGATGGAAATAGCCATACGCAAAGCTGAAAAGACTAAAACCTTCAAAGCCGTGCGCGAGGCTATATCTTTGGTGGATAGAAGTACCAAGACCAATCTTATTCACCGCAACAAAGCCGCCCGCATCAAAAGCCGCTTAAACGCGCTTAGCAAAGCCGCAGCCAAAACTAAGGCTAAGGTAAAAAGTAAAAAATAATCTTCAATCGGAAGAGGGGTGTGTGATATATTTATGTTAATCACATGCCTGCCCAACAAAAAAAGAAATTAGTCAATCTGATCCCGCAGGGAAAATTTGAAGAAACAACTACAGGAAGGGTACTCAAGTGGACGCTTTCAACTTTCCGCATGCTCGTCATTATGGTCGAGCTTATCGTGATTGCGGGCTTTATCACGCGCTTCTGGCTGGATGTGGAGCACTCGGATCTAAACGACGAGATCAAACAAAAGGCTCAACTCATTGAGTCGTATCACTCCTTGGAAACCAACTTCAAAACTGTCCAGGCGAAACTCGTGCTGTTTGATTTGATGGATGAGGCTGAAAGCCGCAACTCAGATCTTTTAGGTACTCTCACAACCAAAATCCCCAACGGAGCTAACCTATCGGAGTTTAGGCACAACAAAAGCGCCATCAACATCAGCATTGAAAGCATTTCAGAGCAAGTGGCAGCTCAATTTATTGCCAATCTTCGCGCTTCCCAGGATTTTTCTGATATGCAGCTTACGCGCATGCAATCCCAGGAAGGCGATCCGTACATTCTCTACATGCTGCAAAAAAGTATTGACCCACAAACCCCGGAGGAGACAGATGGAATCTAAATTCAACAAAAATTACCAGGTTTACCGCAAATATTTAAATCAGATTGTAATCATGTATCAACAAAGAAACGATATCCGACTTTTTTTGGAGACGCTTTTGACCATGAGCGCGGTTGTTTTTTTTGGCCTGTTTGCAGTCAAGCCCACTTTGGTTACCGTGGCAGAGCTTTACCGCGGCAAACAAGCCAAGGAACAAACTCTGGCTACTTTAAATGGCAAAATTGACAACCTGGTTGCAGCAGAAAAACTCTACAACCAATACACAAACGAAATTACGCTTTTGCATGATGCTATTCCCTCCCGGCCGCAGGTGGAAAGCGTTGTCCGCCAGATTGAAGGCGCAGCCAATAGAAACGGTGCTCAACTATTAGCTTTTAGCCTGGATGAAGTTGTTATCAAAGGCCACGAAGTGGTGCCAAATGCCGAAGGGACCACCGAGGAAACCACCCCCAGCGTCAACGAAATCACCTTTGACTTAAGCGCCACTGGCGACTATAACCAGCTCATTGCCTTTTTGCGCGACTTGGAAAGCCTACGCCGGCCCATAAATTTTCAAGAGCTTGATTTCCGAAAACCAGTAACCACAGAAACCTTGACACTTCTGGTATTAAACATCAAGGGCACGGTTGCCTACTTACCGCAAAATGAATAAAAAACACCAACCATTTTTAGTTCAGATATTCATCCTTACAGCCATTACCACCCTTGTGTGGATCGGCTTTAGCGTTTACAAGGCCTTGACCGAGGAACCGGAGCCAACAGTAACCGAGGCAGTGCTTGCCCACATTGAACCCACACTCGATACACCAATTCTGGAAAGCCTGGGCTCCAGATTGTACTTGAATGATGAGGAAATAGGCGATACTGTGTTAATTAATATGGAAGCGCCGGAGGTACACGAGGAAGAACCGACTGAAGAAAGCAGTGAAGAAGAAAACCAAGAACAAGAAAGCGCGGAGGAAAATCAAGAAGAAAAAACGGAGGCAGCAGACAACCTAGATGAACAGTAAAAAAACCATTCCCACAATTGCAGGCATTTTTGTATTAATGCTCGGCGTGGCCACGGGCGTGTTTTTGCTACAAAGGCAGCACATCTTTCACCTGGGGGCATCAAGCGACACCGAGCCCAAAGACGTACGCATTACAAATATCACGGACACCGGCTTTAGCGTCTCCTGGATCACGGACAAAGAAACCACGGGTTCTATCGAATGGGGAGAATCCCCCAGCCTAGGCCAAACAGCGCACGCAGACAGAACACAAACAGACTTTATCCACATGGTAACTCTTAAGCACCTCAAAGCCAATACCAAGCACTATTTCCAAATTGTTTCCGGTGGCAGCAAATACACCCAGGCAGGCTCTCCGTGGCAGGTTTCCACCGGGGCAGAGCTCGCTCCGCCTGAGGCATCCAAGATTATTTCCGGTAAAGTGCAAACGTCGGATGGACTCCCTGCCTCCGGGGTGGCGGTTTATGCCACCGTGGGGAGTGCCACGCCTCTTGCCACACTCACCACGCAAAGCGGCGACTGGGTGATTTCTCTGGCCAATGCCAGAAACCAGTCTGGCTCAAATTATGTAAATCTCAGCCTGGACACGTCGGTGGAACTTTATATCCAAGGAGGCCCAAAAGGCGTGGGATCGGCGCAAACGCTTTTGAAAAATGCCAATCCCACTCAAGCCATTACTCTGGGCAGAAGCTACGACTTTCGCGACGAAACCAGAGATAATACAAGCGACACGCCCCAGGCCGAGCTCGCTTTGCCGGAGGAGCAGGAGGAACGGACATCCAGCTTTGACTTAACGGGTACGGAGGCCGAGGTGTCTCACGAAGTCATTACCATTGACAGCCTGCAAAATAATGAAGTTATTTACACCCAAAAGCCCGAATTTTTTGGCAGCGGCCCCACGGGCACTGAATTTACCATCACGATTGAATCAGATCCCGTAAGTGACCGAATAACGGTCAATCCAGACGGCTGGAGCTGGAGCCCGCCCGAAAGCCTAGAAGAAGGCAAACACACTTTAACCATCAGCTGGACAGATACTAAAGGCATTATGCGAAAAATCACCCGAACTTTTGTTGTCCAAGCGGCAGACGGACCTTCCTTTGAATCCACGCCCTCGGATACCACCACGACCCCGAGCCCAACTCCCAAGACATCTCCTTCTCCAAGTCCCAGACCGTCGGTACCCTCGAGTGCAACACCCCGGACAAGTATCACTGCCAGCGACTCGGCTGAACTTCCGGCCCCTGGGAGCATTGAGCAAACCATCATATTAACTACGGCAGGACTTGCTTTCTTGTTGACAGGAATATATGTTAGTATTAAAAAGACTTAGAAAAATGAACCCTACTGCCCAGAACGGCCAATCACCATTTGCCAATGCCACGCCACCTGGCCAAATCTCCAATGCGCCTCCCGCTCCCGTCATCAGCGAGCCGCAAATTCAGGAAATTTTAGCAGATAAACCCAAAGACAATAAAAAAATAATTGCCGGACTTTTGGGTATTCTTATCCTGACAGTCGGCGTGACAGCAGGGGTAATCCTCCTCAAGCAAAATCAAGACCCGCAAAGAGAAGCGGCCAGCTGCAGTGATTGGTGTACAAGCCCGCAAGATTGTTCAGCTGCTGGCGGTACGCCGACCGTACCGTGCAGTTTCTCATTCTGTGACCCACCAAGTTTTGTTGCATGCAGCCTGGATCCGGACGGCGGAGATGGTGGTGGTGGCGGCGACCAGTGCAGTGTTACTTTCCCGGGCGGAGTTACTGGAAGTATAGTAATTTCTTCCTCCTGCGAGCCTGTCCCGTTCGAAAATTATTATCGTCGCGCAGAGCCTGGCACAACCGATAACGACTGTGTAGGAACTAATGATAATTTTCTAGGTATTAAAAATCTGGGTCCTGGCACTCACAATCCTCGGGATTACGGCCCAGGAGGTTGTGGTTGGTGCGTGCAACTTGACAACAGCTCTATAGGTGGCTCCGCACAATATACGGGGAATTGTCCAACACCAACTCCCACAAAACCTCCGAGCTCTAGCCCTTCTCCCACTGCAACACCCACTCCAACCCCAACAGTGACACCTGCCCCTACCGCCACACCCACTATGCCTCCAGGGACAGACATCACGGCCATGTGTTTGGATATCCGCGCTTATGACAGTGAATGGACTAGTTTGACAGCAAATGATTTGACAGAGTTACAGCCCGGGGATGTGGTGCGCTTTAGCGTCCGCGGCAATGCCAGCGACAACGGCATTAATAAGGCCCGCTTCAGCTTAAACGGGGCCATGCCCATTGAAACAACTCAAACCAAGCCGGACACTACTAATGAATATTACCAGGAATTTAGTTTACCCCAAATCTCTGAGGGGCAAAATTCACTGACAATCAACGTGAAGGCAGAGCTATATCATCCTGTCCTGAATATGTGGTTCTAATTATGAAAGAATTTATAAAAAATAATAAAACAGCACTCATGGTCACCAGCATCACTGTGGTGCTTGCAGGCATTGCCGTTTTCACCGCCCTGAGGCTCTACCAATTGCGTGATACCCGGGTCGCCCCTACCGCGCCCGAAGAGCCACGCGCCGAGGCTCCCCAGTCGTGCGAGCTTTTCAGCTTTACGATCACTAGGCTTGGCTCACCCAGCCCGAGCCCATCTGTGTCGCCATCACCATCGCCCTCAGCTTCGGCAACGCCCAAGATAACTGCAAGCCCGAGCCCAACAAGCAAGCCCACGACCACACCATCACCAACGGCTACGGTTGCCGCTAGCTCCACACCCGGGACAAGCAGCCCAACAGCAACCCCTGTACCCACCGAAACTGCGGTAACTAGAGCGCAAGGGCCAACAGCCACGCCGGCTCTGCCGGATGCCGGCATCGGCACCCCTGCAATTGCCGGACTTGGAGTCGGCGCCCTCTTGATCCTTGGAGCTTTGCTTCTGATTTTCTAATTACATCCAGGATCCAAACCAATAGTATGAATCATTAAGCCAGGAGGGGATCACAATTCCTGTCCAGTGGGGATAAAAATAAATAAACAAGACCAAAGCCAAGGGAAAAATTAGTAAAGCCAGCTTGGGGTGCTTTCTTAAACTTATGCCCATGGTCATAGTCATAAAGGCAACTGAGGGCAAGTAATGATACAAAAACATGATCCTAGGGGAGGCTGCCCAAGTGACAAAAAAAACAAAATAAGAAAAAATGATTAGGCCCAATTTTTTACTTTTACAGAGAATCGCCAAATATGCCGTATAAATCACACTTAGTATACCCGTCCAAAATATGAGCGGGTTACCCATGGCGTAGATATTTCGCACTCTATCCATGTTGCCCGAGGTATAAAGCCAGATGGGGCGCTTAAGTAATGGCCAACTCCACCACGGCGAGGTGTAAGCATGCGTGGCGTCAAGCCCGGTGTGGTACCACCACATCTGCTTTTGCACACCGATAAATATATTCCAGCCGTGCCCCGAGGTAAACATGGGTAAGTAACTCGCCACGTATACAAGGGGCGGCAGAATAAAATAAAAGGCCAAAGAAAGAGTAAATTTCCGCCTAAGCGCTAAAAAGGAAACTCCCAAAATCGGCAAAAACCACACAAAAGACCATTTAGACGCAGCCGCCAAACCCAAAGCCAAAGCCGAAGGCATATATTTTTCTCGCAAAAAAAGATAAAAGCTCAAAAGGACAAAAAAGAGCAAATACATGTCATTCATGCCGATCCTGCTCATTACCAGAGCCAGTCCATCCAGGTTAAAAGCCATGGCAGCAAATACCCCGGCCCATTGATCATCGGCCAGGTGCTTGGTGATGAGATAAATTAGGCAGCTTGCTCCCACTCCCAAGAGAGCCGCGGGCAAGCGCCAACCAAGCGCATTTTCGCCAAAGATGCTCATGCCCGCCACCATCCCCAGCTTGGCCAAAGGTGGGTGAGTCCATTCATAGGCATAGCCCTCGGGGTTTTCATTCCACCACTCCCAGGCTTTGGGGTCCCCATTCAACATCGCGCGGGCGGTGAAGGCGTGGTAAACCTCGTCGAAATATTCATTTTGCGGCAAGTGAAGCATATAAACGCGGCCAATTAAAGAAAAGGCCAGGACCAAGATGAGAGCCGTTTTTGAGCTTATCGGAAGCTTAATTTTAATAAATTGTATCTTTGTTTCCATTCCTCCTAAGTTAACTTTTCTTTTTATCGCCATTTTATATTTTTGATTAAAGGCCGCGAGCCAATATATAAAAACAAAAACCACAAACCCCGAAACTATTTTGACCATGTCCGGCCCAATCACTTGGAAAAAATCCTGCTCAATCCATACGTAAGCATAATATAGGTTAAGCATGTACACCAAGGAAAGCGTGATATAGGTGATAAGCGAAGGTAGCGAAAAAACGCCGAGAAGTGCAAGCGGGGCAAAAACGGGCAGCATGTGCCGCTCGTGCATCCTGGTCAAAAACAAAAAAGTAGCAAGCATGCCAGCAACCAATAGAAAGTAAGGCTTGAATGTCTGATCCAATTTTATAGTCCGCATACGGAGGTACGCCAAAAAATAAAAAACAAAGGCTAGAACAAACCCCAGGCTACGGAGAGAAACAAAGCCCTGGGTATCGCTTGCCCACATGCCAAAAATGGCCCAAAAATTAAAAGCATTTACGCTGGTATAAGGGTACTGAGTGAGTGACGTAAGCGAGCGCTTGATGGCAAACTCAAGCACATTACCCTGGGCAAACGGGATAAAGGCCGCAAAAAAAATGCACGCGCCAAGGAAGGCATAAACAAGCAGTTTGCGGACTATGTTTTTTTTCTGAAGCAAGAGCCAAAAAATCACCGGGGCGGCAAAGGCCGCCTGGGGCTTGACCAGGGTGCCCAAGGCCAAAGTCAAAGCCGAAAAAGCCAATTTGTCCACGGAGAGCAAATAAACAGCAAGCATGGCGAACAACGCCACCAAAGCATCTACCTGGCCCCATAGCGTGGAATTTGCCAAAACCGCCGGGTTAAATACGTAAATTGCAGAGGCATACAAAGCGGTTTTCTTATTTTTGCCGGAAACTATTTTATAAATCAAAAGGCCGGTTAAGATATCCGCAATTATTGCCGGCAATTTATAAACAAGCTCGCCCCAAAACGTAATATCCAGCTTGCCAAAAAACCACAAAACATACAAATAGCCTGGCAAATAATCGGACCAGCCGCTATAAAAATTGCCAAAGCCCTCAGCCGTCAAGCGATGACTCCAGCTGACAAAGGTAAAATGATCAAGCTCCAGGGTACCAAAAAACCCAAGCCCCAGCCTTAACATGAGACCAGATAAAAGCATTACAATAAGTTTGCTATTTTTTTTCATCATCTTTCCCTTGGCAAGTTCTGCAGTTTAAATATATAATATAAAAAGGCATACCTGTGAACAACGAAACTACAAGCGTCCAGAATAAACCCCGCATCCTGATCGTTGAGGATGATAAATTCCTTTCCAAAATGTATGCACAAAAATTCAATCTGGAAGGCTTTGAAGCCCTCGTTGCCCAAGACGGTGAAGAGGGCTTAAGGATTATCAGCGAGCAAAGCCCCTCGGCCGTGCTTTTGGATATGATCCTGCCGAAATATTCGGGTGGCCAAGTTCTGGAAAAGTTAAAAGAGCTGCAAAAAAACGTGATTATCATTGCCCTCACCAACCTTGCCAACCAGGCAGATGCTCAACATGCCCTTTCCATGGGTGCCAAAGAGTATTTGGTCAAAGCCATGCACACCCCGGAAGAAGTGGTTGAGATTGTCAAAAGGCATCTGGCGGTGTAAAAAGTGCCACTTCCCCGCCTCGATACTTAAGTTGGTAGCCGCTTGCCAGTAATTTTTCAAAAGCTCCCGGATAATCTTTCTCCACGCCTGTGTCCCAATACACATAAGCCACGCGGTATTTAATGAAGATGGCTTGGGCTTCTGACGAGCCCGGGTTTTGATAAACATGCTCGACATCTCTCAAACGGGAAAAGACGTTATCCACTCCCACATTATAGCCATGGCTATATGGCCAGGTGGTGTAAGAAAGCACCCTAAGCCTTCCGGCAATTTGCGTTACCGGTGAGTGAACCGTTGCTGTAGTCAAAAAAACGGTATTGGGGGCAATATTTTCCTTAATCCACATGCCGGCCAGATACTGGTCATGAGTGTATGCCTGGTATTTGTTCAGGCCACTCCACAAAAGGGTTAAAATTGACGTGGCACTCGCAAAAAATACAAGCAAAAGGCTTATTGCCTTACCCCACTTTTTCTTCCACAAATAGCCTAAGCCCACCCCGCTTAGAACTACAAAGCCTATCTGAGCAAAATAAAAAAACTTAAACATATCCCACTCATACACGGTAAACACGACTACCAAAGGCAACAAAATGCAGTAAAGCGAAAAAATAAAGATAAAACTAAGCTTTTTAGTTGTTTTTTGCCTCAGACTTATTAAGCCCACAACAAGCCCTAAAATAAGGCTCACCCCCAAATTGGCCGGATAAAACAACAAAAACCAACCCCAGCCCGCATCTCTATTCCACGGACCCAGACGGATGGTGCTTACCACCAGGTCAAAAAAACCTGTGTCGCCAACGCGGCTTAAAAAAAACCACAAAGAAACAGGTATAACCGCAAGGATGATTAGGCCAATTGCCTGGAAAATTGCTTTTTTGCTCCGGATCTTTATATTAAACAATATACCCAGACCAATTGCCATAAAGCCCACAAGGCTGGCAAACAGCTGGAACTTAAATACTAAAGCGCTAAGCATGGATGCCAAAAATAAAGCCCTGTGCCAATGCTGTTTTTCCAAAACAAGGATCAAGACGCAGGCAACCACCGAAAGGCCCACCATCATCGGCCGGTTTTGCAAAAAATAATCCGCCATCGGCACCATTGTGATAATAGTTTCAAAGTCCAAAGTGTAGCCTTTGTCCGCAAGCAAATGCCCAAGCATGTGAAGAGAATAACTGCTTTCTACCCAGTCGGAAATTAAATACAAAAACATAAAACTTCCGGCAAATACGCTTAAAAGCGCGGCGAAAAAAGCAGTCACGCGGTCCCGCGTTATGGCCATGGATAGCCCGTAAATGGCTGCCGAAAAAAGGGCTGCAAAAAAGGGGTTGTCCCACACAAGCACTTGCCATGAAAGAAGGCCGGAAAAAAAAGCAAGCAAAGCCGTATGCAAGTCGGAAAAATAATAATAAGTTAAAGCCTGGCCGCTGAAATAAGGAGCCTGAGGTGGAAAATTGCCCTCTTTGATACTTTCCATGATTCCCAAGTGCATGGCCGTATCCTGCCAGTTGACCGCAGACAAAACCCAATAACCATTAAAGCGAGTCATAATCCCCGGCGCAAGCGCCAAGAAAAAAAGCAAATAAATAAATCCTGCTAGTAAAAACGTGTGTGCGTTGCGGCTTCTTATGTTAAAAACGAAGCCCTGCCTGCAGACATATAACCAAAAAGCGAAACTCAAAAACAAAAATACCATCCCCACAACATACCGAGAAAAGCCCATGATAAAGAGGGAAAAGTAAAGTAAATAAGTGGAGATTATCACGCTTATGGCGCCAATTAAAGGAATTTTTTTATATTTTGGGAGATAGGCATAAAAGCCCTGGATCACCAAATATCCCGGCAAAAAGAATGTGGCAATTAAGCCCCAAACAAGAAGCAAATAGTTTATGATCATATGTTATTGTAACCTTTAAGTAAATGAACAAAAAGATAATCGGCATTTTTATTTTTACGCTTGGCATTTATTTTGTGACTTCTGCCGGAAAAACGCCTTACAATTATTTTGTTTATCTAGCCCAAAGCCTCAGCCAGGGGAGGCTTGACCTCATAAACCCACCACCCTGGCTGAACGAGCTTGCCCCCGTAGACAACAAACTCTATGTTGTTTACCCTCCCATGCCGGCGGTGCTGCTTTTGCCATTTGTTATTCTTTTCGACCAGGCATTCGAACAGCAGTGGCTTGCCCATATTCTGGGAGCAGGAGCCGTGACCTTGGCTTATATGCTTGGCCTGTCGCTAAAACGAGGTGAGCTTGCAAGCATCTGGCTTGGTCTGTTAACCGGCTTGGGCACAATCATCTGGTATTTGGCAAGCACGGGCTCTGCCTGGTATTTGGGCCAGGTTACGGCTTTTTTCTTTATCATGGCCGCCATGGTCGAAAGCCAAAGAAAAAAGCGGGCTTTATTAATCGGCATTTTTTTGGGTTGTGGTTATTGGGCAAGACTCCAGACCATCCTGGCCGTACCATTTTTTCTTTATCTTTTGGGGGGGAACAAGCATAGCGTTCAGATTAAAACCATCTTAAAAATTCTGATACCGGTTTGTGTGTTTGTGGGGATCAATGCTTTATATAATTATTTGCGCTTTGGAAGCTTTTTGGACAAAGCCTATATTTTGATCCCCGAGCTCATGGAGGAGCCGTGGTACAATCGCGGACTTTTTCATCCCAGCTACATTCCGCGGCACTTAAAAACATTCTTGTGGAGCTTTCCGCGTAGTCATGACTATTTTCCCTATCTTTCGCCCTCGTGGGCGGGCCTGGCAATCTGGATTACTACCCCGGCCTTTATTCTGCTTTTTAAAGCCCCATTTAAAAAAGCTAGTGTTCGCGCCGCTTGTCTGACCATTATTGCCATTGCCTTGGTTGTTTTTATGTATGGAAGCACGGGCTTTTCCCAGTTTGGATATCGCTATTCCGTGGACTTTTATCCTTTTTTGATTTTACTTGTGGCACTGGGCTTACCGCAAAAACCAAAAGCATACCACTGGATCCTTTTATTATTAAGCATACTTGTCAACACATGGGGAGTAATTTTAATTAACAAACTGGGCATTGTGGGCTATTGAGAAAGCAGGATGTCACCCACCCAAGCATGCACCTCGGACCAGTCAGAGGCTCTGGGCACAAAAACATACAATCCATCATACCGGGCGGTGGACTTGGGATTGACTAACAATTCCTCCGGCAGAGTATGACTTGTAAGCGTTGAGCGTGCATCATATACGCGCCTAGCCAGAATGGCAATGGCCTCCTCGGTCAAATCCGTTTCCAAAATCGCCATTGTTTCCTCCCAAAGTTGCTTTAATTTAAAGGGGTTTACAAGAGTATCTTTGGACATTATTTTTTGCTTTAGAGCAGAAAGCACTTGTTGCTGGCGAAGCGATCTAGCAAAGTCCGTACCTTCACTTTCGTCCTGGGAATATCTTGAGCGCACATATTTTAAGGCACGCTCGCCATCCATGTGTTCAGTTCCTTGGTCAAAAATAATTGTTTCATAGCGGCAATTATACTGCGGGTCCCCACCGCAAAGATCATCCTCGCGCCCGGGAATAGGGAAGCGATTATCAATGAAACTATGCTCAATTTGAACATCAATCCCTCCGACGATATCAATTAATTTCACAAAATTATTAAAATCAAGCACAGCAACGTAGTGAATAGGCACACCCACAATTTGCTCCACCGTAGACTTGGCAAGCACCAGCCCGCCGCCCTGCTCTTTTTGGTTGCCCCAATAGTAAACGCTATTGAGTTTGGCCTCAAGATCACTTAGCCAGATATCCCGCGGCAAAGAAAAAAGTGTTACTTCGGGGTTTTCTATATGACTAATGGAGGCCACAATAATCGTATCGGTCAAGTCCGGAGCTGTGTAGCCCTCGCCCGCCTTGCCCAAAATTAAAATATTGGTGCGCTTATCTGTCTGGGTGACCGCATCGCGGGGAACAAACACAAAAGCCCGCACCAAACCCAAATAACGCTCTGCGCCAAAAAGCAGCAGCGCTTGATAAACAAGAACCAAAACAAACGCTAAAATTCCCAAAGCCACAAAAAGAAAACTTAGACGTACCACCCACAAATGGCGCGACAAAAGCCTGCGCTTTATGCGCATCACTGCTGCTCTCAATTTTTTGCCGCGAACGCCTGCGTTCATTTTTTTCGTGATAGAATGACTTTTGTTATCCATAGTTTCACAGTTTATAGACCATAGGATAAAAAACTCAAGGTCTTTAGGTATTATATTGCAATATACTTTTAGCCGCTTCCATATTATCATTGCCAGCAGACAAACAAAATATTCACACCCTCAATGTAGTTGACTCGTTTAATACTAAATGGCCTTCTCTGCTTCCCATGAATTAACTGCTTTTTTTGATAAATCGGCCAGATCTGGGTTTTTTATTATCCCGTCTGCAAGCTTAATCTTTGCATTATAGATAGAAGACAACATTTTTTTGTACTTCTCCATAAGCTCAGCGGTATTTTCTCTTTTAGCTTTATGCATGTCATCATAACCTTTTATGCCAATATCCCAGCTATCAAGCCCTTCGCGGTACACAACAAGTGGAAATAACTCCTGTTCTGTTTTTACAACACGTCTTTGGTTGTTTTTAGGGTCAATATAATACCATTTGTCCCCTAACTGAATTTTTCCCATCACATGTCCGTGAAACTTCTTGCCAAGCAGATAGTCTTCATGAAATGCTTCTACATACGCTGTGGACACACTCAAAGCAACCATCAAGCCTCTAAATACAATTCCCTCATCTGAACATGTTGGGTAAACTCCTTGTTCCAAAATCTCATGAAGAGTTCTTTTACGGAAAAGGCTATTTTTTAATTCATGATTTTTTTGAATTTCCTCTCTATTTTTTGGTTTTTGAATGTAGTCGTCTATATTTGGAAGCTGATACATGTATTTCGATACTTTGTAAGCCTTTTGGAGATTGGGGTGGGCATCTTTGCCTTGATTTATTTCAATCGCATTGGCTTTTTGTGCATGTTCCTGCACCAAACCAGTTATTTTAATTTGCCCGCTTTCTTGCAGATATCTTGAGGGGTCATCCATAAATAAAGTGAGCGCCGAGTGCCTGTTTTGGGTTTTATACCAAGTCAGGCACTCTGGCGCTTCTAGTATATCAGGTTGTCAAAGGCAACTGGCTAGTAGTCCCCTGCATCTGACCATAGGTCGCTGTGATCTGAACCATCATTCCAATTGTCGCTGTGGCCAGCATCAGAGTGGTCTGAGTGGTCATTATAATCATCAGCATCAGCCCATGAGTTCTGCTCTAGGTCCTCACTGAGCAGTGCTTCAACAACCTTAGATTGGGGTTGAGACATGACGTCACCTCTTTCTGTCTATGTCCGCGCATATCCAATCTTCGCCAGCTTACCACGAGCCTCGCTGAATAGCAACTGCCGAGCCTGGCAGAACTCGTAATCTTGCGGTGCAGCAATTGTTCTTGCTCCCCAAGTTCTCATGCACCCACCGTGACAAAGGGGTCGCCACTCACAGTCACCACATCCGTCCTGGACAACAATACGGCTGTAATAATAATACTCGTTTACAATTGCTCCATTCATGATAACTGAAAGCGGCATCGCGGCAAGGTTACCCAACCAATATCGGTCATCCAAGAAGCCATCGCATGGATAGACATTGCCATCGTGTCCGATAGTCATATATAAATGGCATTTGCCGTTAAAGCGACAAAGCCGCATCCTTTTGCCAAGCACGCCTTTGATAATGTCATCAGCGGGCCCCACACGAAACTGCGGATTATCTACTTCGATCCATAGGTCAACGAGTCTTAATACAAAATGTGCATACTCAGTTGGCGAGACTGCCAGTTCTCTAATCGGCTCGGGATCGTCCGGGTGTGCAGTACAAGGATTGGCGTTGAAATTGATTCGATTGTTGTAGAAAAACCAGAAAATCTCATCAGGGTATGTCACAGTATGTTTGTTAATTACTGCGACAGCACCGAATTTCACTTCGTTGTCTCGTAGATATTGAACGCCGCGCATTACTCGCTTGTAAGTTCCTCTTCCTTGAGCGTCTACTCGAACGATATCGTGCAACTCCTACGGACCATCAATACTCACGCCAACACCAAAACGGTTATCACGAAAGAACACTGCCCATTCGTCATTCAAGAGGGTTGCGTTCGTCTGAAGACTGTGCGTGATTGTCTGACCTGGGCGCCGTAACTCTTCACAAATTTCAATCACCCGGCGGTAATACTCGACACCAGGAATCGTTGGCTCTCCGCCATGCCAGATGAACTTGACCTTTGGGGCAATTGATAAACATTGACCAACCACCCGTCGCAGCGTGAATTCATCCATTATCTTAATTTCGGCTGACTACCTAAGTAAAAGCAGTAGCCACACCGCAAATTACATCCAGCTGAAACCACCTTGATTACTGGACTAAACGTTGGATATAACCAGTCCATCTCCAGCTCCTTATTGATAATGAAATGTGCTTATGGCTATAGTATAACAAAAATAGACTGGAGAAGTAACCCATAGGATTTTAGGTTTCAAAAGTAGACAGTTTTAAAAATTAGGTTTTATATAAAACTAAAATTTAAACAGTCTTGAATAAACTTACCACAACCTTCCGGTCGGGGAAGTAAATATGAATGGATTAGTTTATAATTGTGTCTCCTTAGTTCATTTAGCCTAAATTACGACATGCTTGAAGTAATCAATTATAGGCGGCAAGCATACCCAAACTGCCTATAACAAAATTTTCAACAAGCTTCTGGTAAAGTGTAGTAGTATAAATACGATGCCCTACTGCTTATGCGCAACAACTTAACCACAGAATTGAACGAAATGCAAAAAAAAGCCGTGATGCACCCCAACGGGCCGCTATTGGTACTTGCCGGCGCGGGCAGCGGCAAAACCAAGGTTCTCACTCACCGCGCGGCCTGGTTTATGGCCGAGCAAAAGATAGCCCCCGAGTCCATCCTGCTTTTAACTTTTACCAATAAAGCCGCGGATGAAATGAAAAAAAGGATTTTTGACCTCTCGGGCTCTATTCCTTCGTACTCGGGCACTTTTCATAGCTTTTGTGTCAAGGTCCTTCGCCGCGAGGGCACAGCTTTGGGCATCCCCAGTGAGTTTGTGATTTACGACCAGACGGATCAAAAAGACGTGATCAAAGACATCCTCAACGAGATGAACCTGCCCATTGAGTCTTACAAGCCCTCAAGCATTGGCTTTAGCATATCTGAGGCCAAGTCCATAATGCTAAGTCCTTTGGAATATGAAAAAATTGTCCGTGATGAAAGGCAGGAAAAAATAGCGGCAATTTACAAACGCTATGAACAAATCCTCAAAGACTCGGCGGCTTTGGATTTTGATGATCTTTTGTTAAAAACTGTGTCTTTGTTTGAGCAAAACCCCGCTGTTATTGAAAAATGGCAAAACCGCCTGAGTCACATTTTGGTGGATGAATGGCAGGACACCAACAAAATCCAATACACCCTCACCAAACTTTTGGTGGGCAAGAATAAAAATATTACCGCCGTCGGAGACGCGAGCCAATGCCTTCCCCCCGGAACCTTGATCCAAACGCAAAAGGGCGTAAAAAAAATAGAGCATATCAAACCGGACGAGATGATAATTTCGGCAACCGGCAGAGGAAAATCTGAAGAGTTTCAGGTCAAAAAAATTCATCAGAGAAAACACGTCGGCCAGATCGTCAAGCTGACAACCACAAGCGGAGTTACACTTAGAGTCACGCCCAACCATATCGTTTTCGCAAAAATAGCTCCAAAGAAAAATCTATTTCATATTTACCTGATGTACAGAAAAGACAAAGGCTTTAGAATCGGCCTGGCAAAAGGACTACGATCCAGCAAGTCCAGAAACGGGCTGAAACCGCTTGCCGGCATTGCGACAAGGAAAAACCAAGAGTACGCAGACAAAATGTGGATTCTAAAAACCTGCAAAGATAGGTCCGAGGCAAACTACTGGGAATATTATTTTGCCTTTAAGTATGGCATACCCTCACTGGTTTTTAATATCGGCGGCCGATCTGCGAAATTCACTCAAAAACAAATAGATAAATTGTTTACAAAAATTGACACCAAGCAAAGGGCTCTTAAACTCATGAAAGATTTAAAACTAGATCCGCGTTTCCCTCACCACAGGCCCAAAGGCGTTTCGGGCTGCAAAAACAGCGACAGACAAATAGTACATTTAAAATTTTTTGAAAACCCGCGAAGATATAAAGCCAATCCTTGGGGAATACACAGGATATCTCTAAACACCACTGATAGAAAGCTAGAAAGCGTAGTTAAAAATGCAGGCTTTTACACCAAAGAAGGGAGAAACAATACCTGGAGAACAGAAATCTCAAGGAAGTCATATTCCCAAGCCGAAGAGATTGCAAAAAAACTAAGCTTTGAGGCGGGGAATCTTGAAATATCTTATGAAGCTTTTTTGCTAAAGAGTAAAACTAAATTGTATTTTCATCCGGCAAGCCATTTGCAGCCCGCTATGATAATTGCATTTTATAAAAATGGCGAGATTATTGAGGAAGAAATCAAAGAGGTTAAGTATGAAGATTATGATGGAATTGTTTATGATCTTGATATAGACTTGGTCCACAATTATATTGCCAATGGCATGGTTGTACACAACTCAATCTATTCATGGAGGGGCGCTGATTACAGAAACATCAATTACCTGCGCGAAGACTACCCGGACATCACCATTGTTAATCTGGAACAAAATTACCGCTCGACACAAACGATTTTAGCCGCTGCCAATAGCATCATTACCAAAAATACCAGCCATCCTATCCTTAAGCTTTGGACGGAAAACCAAAAAGGCGAGCGCATCAAGCTCTATAAAGCAAATAACGGCTTAGATGAGGCAAGCTATGTAGTGGAAAACATCAAAACACTCATCCGCCAAGGCTACGACTGGAATGACATCGCCATTTTATACCGTACCAATGCCCAGTCGCGCACCCTTGAAGAAGCTCTTCTCCACGCTGGTATCCCGTACCGTATAGTCGGTGGCGTTAATTTTTATGACCGTGCCGAAATCAAAGACGTTTTGGCATACCTGCGGTTTTTGGTCAACCCGCTGGATCTGGTATCACAAAGGCGGATCCAAAAAACCGGCAAAACCCGCTTCAAAGCAGTTTTAGAATTTGCCCACGATCTGGACATCACCAAATTCACAGCGCTTGAGCTTTTGGATGCAGTCATGAAAAAAAGTAAATATCTGGAGAAATACGCCCGCGAGGGTGAAGAAAATTTCATGCGCTTGGAAAACATCAAAGAGCTTCGCTCTGTCGCCCGCGAGTTTCCCAATGTGCACGAATTCCTGGAAAACGTAGCCCTGGTTGAGGCCGAACAGCTATCCAACCAAAACCTTTACTTTGGCGGGGATAACCAGGGGCTTGTGACCCTGTTAACACTGCACGCCGCCAAAGGGCTTGAGTTTCCGGTGGTCTTTATTGTAGGTATGGAAGAAGGCCTTTTCCCTCATGCGCGCTCGCTTTTTGATACCAACGAACTGGAAGAAGAGCGCCGGCTGGCTTATGTGGGCGTTACCCGCGCCAAGGAACTTTTGTTTTTGACTTATGCCGATAGAAGGCTTTACTTTGGCCAAAGGCTAAGTAACCCGCCATCGCGCTTTTTGATTGACATCCCCGAGGAATATCTAAATACCCTGGATATCCCTGCCCGCAAAATCGAGTACAATTTTAAAAATAAGGATATAATGTAAAAATGTCCATCAAAGAAATCGGTGACAAGGAAAAAGATAGTATCAACCGGCTTGCTCCTCACCCTTTGCAAAGTTATGAATGGGGCGAGTTTCGACGCGAGTGGGGCAATGAAATCACCCGCCTAGGAAACTATGAAGGCAAAACGCTGAAAAACGTTTTTACCATTGTTAGCTCCCCCTTGCCAAAATCTTATTTCAAAATTGCCACACTGATTAAAAGTGCTATCCCCAATAAAGAAGAACTCAATGAGCTAAGAGCCGAAGCTAAAAAAAGAAACTTTGTTGTTGTCAAGATTGAGCCTTGTGAGCCCGTGGACAAAAAAAACAAAGCCGCGCTCGCACAGCGCTTTAGAAATGCCAAAGGCATCCCGGGGAAAACTCTGTTTACACCCACCACTTTTTGGCTGGATTTAAGGCCCGGGGAAACCGAACTTCTAACATCATTTCATAAAAAAACCCGCTACAATATCCGGCTCGCGCAAAAAAAGGGTGTGGAAATAGTTGAGGATAATTCTAATGAAGCCTTTGAGTGCTATCTGGCCCTCACCCGCGAAACCGTCAAGCGCCAGGGCTTTTATGCCCATAGCGAAACTTACCACCGTCTGATGTGGCAGCATTTGCACACCAACTTTGTAAACAACAAAAAAAAGCCTGTTGCCAGGCTTTTAACAGCACGCTTCCGCAAGCAAATTATTACCACCTGGATTTTGTTTCAGTGGAAAGACATGCTTTATTACCCCTATGGCGCCTCCACCTACGAGCACAAAAATGTCATGGCCAATAATTTAATGCTTTGGGAAGCCATTCGCCTCGGGAAAAAAGAAAAATTAAAAATCTTTGACCTGTGGGGCAGAGAACCGGGCAAGGGATTCACCGATTTTAAACAAGGCTACAACCCCAAGGTAGTTGAATTTCTGGGAACGTGGGACTTGGTCACAAGCCCTCTGTATTTGCCGTGGCGGGTAGCGGAGCAGGCGCGCTGGTTGTATTTGCGCGGTAAATCCCGCTTCACCTCACCCAATTTTTAATTATGGATATCCGCCAGAGCAAAAACTACGCGAGTTATCTTGAAAACACGGGCTGGATAGTTGAAAATATCGGCGGCGTTAACTATTTCATCCGCAAATTTCCCTTAATCGGAAACTTCGTAAAAATCCAAAGACCAAAAAAGATTGAAATTAAAACCATACAAAATTTAGCAAAAAAATACCGCGCCTTTCAAATTCTGATTGAACCAGACAAAAACACAGATTACCAATTACTGATCACTTATTACAGATTTAGGAAGGCAAGTCCGTATTTACCATCCAAAACTTTAGAGCTTGACCTTACTCAACACCCAGACAAAATTTTGAAAAATATGCGCAAAAATACCCGCTACAGCATAAAGCATGCCCGTGTCAATTTTGTCTTTAATCCTGAACTTTCAGAATTTAGGAAAAGCTGGAAAAAAGCGGTGGGATCTAAAAGGCATGTGCCTTGTTTAAAAAATCTTAATACCCTGAAAAACTCCTTTGGCGGTAATGCCCTTTTTCTGATGGATCAAGACACCAGCTCAGGGGCCATTTTTCTCTTAAGCGGAAAAATGGCCTATTATTACCAGGCTTTTACCGATAAAATCGGAAGGAATAATTTGGCTCAATACCAGATTGTTTGGCAAGGAATTGTGTGGGCTAAAAAAAATAAAGCCCAGACATTTGACTTTGAAGGCATTTACGATGCACGCCATCCGATCAACAAGTGGGCAGGCTTTACCTATTTTAAAAAGGGCTTTGGAGGAAAAGTGGTTGCATATCCTCCTAGCCTTAAAAAGTATTATTGGAAAAATATAATTTAAAAAAATAAAGCAGGGTTTGGAAGCTTAATAGCCACAAATCCCTGCTTGTTTCCCAAGCTGCTAGAAATCGGATCACCTCCTTTGGATAAGACTACGATGACGTACCACCGAAGCCTCCTTTCGCGTGATCCTTTGAAAAAACAAAAACAGCTTGAGAATGAATTTATTATAAGGCCAGAAGCTACAAATTAAAAGGGGAATATTTTAAAGTTTGTCTGGGGGAACTCGTGTGTGCGGGCTCCCCCGGACGCTTAGCTGCATTTGGCCAACCTTCCCCACTGCTTGTAGCTGAACCGGCACCGGTTCGCGGAGAAAAGTTGAGCTAAGTGAGAACTTTTGGTCCTCTAGACGCAATTATAGGAAAAAATAAAAAAAATACAACCAGCAGATTATTATCCGACAGTCCAAGAAAGCCTCGCAATTTATTAAGTGAATGAACTAAACAAGAGAAAACATTCTCCTTTAGAGGCGGAACCCCTCGCTGAAGCGAGGGGAGAATATTATTTTGCCCTCAATAAATCTTCTTTACAAAAGATCGCGTATTCACAATTATTCTGGCAATAAAAGTGCCCCGAGCAGGCAAAATCAGAGGCTTCGATACGCGCTTTGATGCTAAAAAGTTCGCACTCAAGCTCAGTCAGCTGGGCTTGGGTGCGCATAGTGGTAATTTTTTTCTGCTCTTCAAAATAAAAAAGTGAAAGTTTGATTTGTTCCGGTTTTAAACCCACAAACGGCGGCTCTTTGAGCTTGGTTGCTGCCAAGGCATAAAGCGTTAGCTGCATGTTTTTGTCCACTTCAGCCCGAGTTGGTACTTTTTCCCCGGTTTTATAATCGATGATCTCAATGCCCCCGCCGGTTTCATCCACCCTGTCCATAGCTCCACCCACTTTTAAATAAATCGTCTTCTTGCCTTCTTTTCTTTCTAAAGGAATCATAAAATGATGCTCTAATAAAAGTGGCAATCTATCAGGCCGAAAATGTTTTTTGTAATAATCAGTGAGCAGTTTTTCAGCTCCCTTGTAAGCATTCTCCCCGTGGCGCTTGTTTTGATAGCCGAGTTTGATCCAATTGCCCTCCAGGGAGTCCAGGATTAATTTTTTACTAGGCCTTACCCCCGCCTTGACTGAGGCATAAAAATCTTTCATAGCTGCATGCAGGCTTGAGCCAAAACTCAAGGCCGCATTTGGTGGCGTGGGGATATTTAAAATATGGCGCAATTTGTAATGCAGGGGACAAGTTTGGAAGGCATCTATCTGCGAAAAAGACAAATAATGAACTTGGTGTGCCAAAACGACTCCTTGGTTTTTCCTCTGTTTGTGACTATTGGCATAAGCCATCAGGTTTAACTGCTCACTGACTTTACTTTCCTGGGACAGAGCATCGGGCCCCAGTGCTTCAAAAATAAACTGGCTTAGTTTCTTTTTCCGTTTGGCTTCGCCGTAATAATCGGAAGCGGTGAAATAAAGTCGGTCTTGTGCCCGCGTCATGCCAACATAAAATAATCGCCTTTCCTCCTGCAAGTGATAATCGCCAAGCGGCAAAGTTTCGACAATTAAGGCCGTGGGGATGGGGATAAGCTCGGCTCTTGCCCTGGAAGGGAAACGCTCGCTCACAAGGTTTACCAAAAAGACCACCGGAAACTCAAGCCCTTTAGCAGCGTGAATGGTTAAGATATTAACCGCGTTCACCTGGGTCCAGTCTTCGCCCGCAGCCAAAGGCGATTCCCCCAGCTCCGATGCCAAGTCAATCCAACCAACGACAGCTGCCACGCTTGCGTCCTGGTGCTCAACTTCGTAATTTTT
>CAZSLA010000009.1:0-29407 GCA_964607795.1 uncultured Gammaproteobacteria bacterium | reverse complement strand
ATTAATTGCCATATTAGTGTTTGGTACGCTTGGCTTTTTCTTGCTTTTTTTGGCGGGGTATTGCTTGTTTATACTCTACCGCAATCGCAAAAGG
The DNA here is from genome assembly GCA_964607795.1 of uncultured Gammaproteobacteria bacterium. GTDB lineage: Bacteria > Patescibacteriota > Microgenomatia > UBA8517 > UBA8517 > DYGT01. Next base: position 29,313 of record CAZSLA010000009.1, on the reverse strand, counting down.
GAAGAGCGCTCGCTTGATGGCGTTCTTCTTTTGGTCTCAGTCCAGCGCAACAACGAGATCAAAACCGATGCCATGGAGCAGCTCTTTGCCTCGCTTTATTCCATTAAAAAGGGCGGCTGGAAAATGCGCTTTGATAACCAGCCGGTGATTGCTTTTGAAATTGTTGCCAAGCTTGAGGACATCCGCTTTTATATTTGGGCGGCCAAAGAGCTCAAAGACCTGGTGGAAAAGCAAGTTCACGGAGCTTATCCTGATGCCAAAATAAGCGTAGTCGAGGAATACAAAGTTTTTAATGAAACGGGCAAGGTGGCCTATAAAGTTTTTGAGCTTAAAAAAGAAAACCATTATCCGCTAAAAACTTACAAAGATTTACCGGTTGATCCTTTGGCTTCGATTACCTCAGCCATGGCCAAAATGGGCGCAAATGAGGCAGCAGTGGTCCAGGTGCTTTTGTCGCCAGCGCAATCTTCCTGGCAAGCTGGGGGTAGAGTTTTTATTTCCTCCACCAAAAAACAAGAGGCGGACCCCGAAAAGGCAAAATACGCGGTGCCGGCAAAAACCCTGGAAGCCGTAGAAAACAAAGTGGCAAAGCCCGGCTTTGAAACAGAAATCCGCGTAGTTGTGGTTTCGGAAACGATTGACATGGCAAAGGCCCATTTATCCAATATTGCAAGCGCTTTCTCTCAGTTTAATGGCGAACTAAATAGCCTGGGGGGCAAAAAGGTACACAACAAATCTGCATTTATGACAAACTTTATTTACCGCTATCAGCCCATGTTTCGCCTGGGAGGCAGGAGATCGATTTTAAACAGTGAGGAATTGGCAACCATCTTTCACTTTCCCAATAAGCTAATCACCACGCCGCACATCCACTGGCTCAATGCCAAAACCGCCCCGGCCCCGGCCCAGATTCCCCAGGAAGGGCTTTATTTGGGAAAAAGCAATTACCGAGGCATCAGCCGCGATGTCTACATCTCAGATCAAGACAGGTTAAGGCATATGTACATTATCGGCCGCACTGGTACGGGCAAAAGCGAGTTTTTAAAAACACTCATTAGGCAAGACATAGATGCAGGCCATGGGCTGTGCTTCATTGACCCGCACGGCGATGCGGTTGAGGATATTTTAAATTTTGTGCCCCCAAACCGCGTGGAGGATGTGATTTATTTCCGACCGTCGGACACCGAGCGCCCCATGGGCATGAACCTTTTGGAAGCCACCAGCGAAGATCAGCAGCATTTTGCCGCCACAGCAGTGATCAACATGATGTACAAACTTTTTGATCCGTATAAAACCGGCATCGTCGGCCCGCGCTTTGAGCACGGCGTGCGCAATGCCATGCTTACGGTAATGCAGGGCATGGAGGGTGGGACATTTGTGGAGGTAATGCGCGCCATGACCAAGTCGGAATTTGTAACTTCGCTTTTGCCCAATGTTAAAGACCCGATGGTCAGAAGCTATTGGCAGGATCAAATTGCCCAGACTTCGGACTTTCATAAGTCAGAGGTTTTGGATTATACGGTTTCCAAATTCGGCCGCTTTGTCACTAACAAAATGATCCGCAACATCATCGGCCAGTCCCATTCTTCCTTTGACTTCAGGCGCGTCATGGACGAGGGTAAGATTCTACTCATCAACCTTTCCAAAGGCGAGCTGGGCGAGGAAAACAGTAGTTTCCTGGGGCTTGTTTTGGTGCCCAGGATTTTAATGGCGGCTATGAGCCGGGCGGATATGCCCGAAAGTGAGCGCCGGCCCTTTTATTTTTATGTTGACGAGTTTCAGAATTTTGCCACCCCGGATTTTGCTCAGATTTTATCTGAGGCAAGAAAATACCACCTGAGTCTCACAGTGGCCAACCAGTTCATCGGCCAGGTGGATGAAGAAGTCAAAAATGCAGTCTTTGGCAATGTGGGTACCTTAATTTCCTTCCGCGTGGGTGTCAATGACGCAAACTATTTAACCCATGAGTATGCCCCGACGTTCAGTGAGGAGGACCTTTTGAATATTGAGCGCTACAATGTCTATACCAAAACGATCGTAAATAACGAACCTGTTCCGCCCTTTAGTATGGATACCACCGTGGACCTGACTGTAATTGCCAAGCAAAGAAGGCCCGAGGTTGCCGAAATTATCAAAGAGATGAGTCGCATTAAGTATGGGCGGGATGCAAAAGTCGTGGAAGCGGATATTGATCGCAGGGGAGGCTTTTAGAATTTTTCTTGATTGTTTGTTAAAATAAGCTGTTTTCGGGGATGTGTAACTCAGTGGTTAGAGTGCCAATCTTATAAGCAGAGCTTAGTTTTCGACTAAAGCGAAGCTTGCAAGATTGGCTTGTACAGGGGCCAGTAACTCAGTGGTTAGAGTGCCAATCTTATAAGTTGGAAGTCGATGGTTCGAGTCCATCCTGGCCCACTGATTAAACTCAGAGCTCTTCCAGTTTTTGTTCTTTACCGGCTTCTTTGATGTCGGCCAGGCTAAGGTAACGCTCGGTGGTGGAGAGACGTTTGTGGCCGGCAACTTGGGAAACGGTTACCAGGTCCACACCGCGCTTTAAGTTTTCGATGATAAACGTGGTGCGGATGTCATTGACCGAATACTGGGGAATACCGGCCCTTTCCATGTAGCGGTCGATGGCTGCGCGGATGTTTCTTACCGCCAGGGGTTTACCGTTTTTACTGACAAACAAAAATTCAGACTCGGCCTTGGGGCGCACGGTCAGATATTCGTTAATCGCCCTTTGTGCAGCCTGATTGAGCTGAACCTTGCGCTCGGGTTGGGTGGCGTGTGCCTCAATTAAAAGATGATCGTCTTTGATGTTATATCGCTTGAGGTTAGCAACTTCCGAAATGCGCATACCTGTTTGTAAAATAAGCTCAACTATGGCGGCGATTCTGGGGTCGGCGCGCACCACATCCCGAAGCGCCCGATATTCCAATTGTGATAAAAATTTGGGCACGGAAGACTCAATTTTGGGGTGTCCCACGTCTTTAGACGGGTCGCGGGTGATAAACTTTTCATCAATGAGCCAGCGGTAAAAAGTCTTGATGGCATTGAGCTTGCGTGACACTGTCTTGGGAGTGTAGCTTTGGGTTAAAAGATAATCCCGAAAAGCCTCGACGTCTGAAGGCTCCAGCTGCTCCGGCTCGGATTTGTTGTGGCGCGTGGCATAATCTACGAGTTGTTCCAGGTCGGCTTTGTAGGCAAGAATGGTAGAAGGAGACCGGCCTTTTTGTCCTAAATCCTCAATAAACTTAGGCAGAAGTGTGTGAAAGATTTCGTTTGTCATCTTATAATTATTCTGTTTTGGCAGTTCTTATATAATAACACAAAAATCTGATTGGTCAATATTATAAGATATGGAATTTTCAGGCTTGAATTCTTTGGCATAGAGCAAGCTGAAATGGCGTGGTAAAATATTAAAGAAATCACAATAAAATTATGGGATTTTTAAAACCAAACACAAAAAAACAAAATATCCAGCAAAAGATCGGATCTTTGCCAATGTACGTGCTACTTTTACTTTTTATTGTTATGGGGTTATCGCTTGTGCGGAATATTTATCGGGCAAAAGCTGCGCGCGAGCAGATTATGGCTGCAAAAAATCAACTTACCGAGCTTCAGTATACAAAAGACCTGCTCAAAAATGAGCTTGAAATGATCCAAAGCCGCGAGTATCTGGATAAAGAAGCCCACGACAAGCTCAATTTAGTGCACGAGGGAGAGGCGGTGCTGGTGCTGCCTGAGGAGGATATTTTGCGGCGGCTTTCGCCCAGAACCGAAGTCCACGAAGACGAAATGCGCCCCCTTACCAATTGGCAAGCGTGGCTTAAGCTTTTTTTGTAACTGTTGTGTTGCGGAGCCGGGAGTCGAACCCGGCCTGCGAGATTATGCTTAACTGTTTTCCCCGATTTATCGGGGTGTCGGACTATGTCTTCACCCTGCAAGTTCTATCTTGCGGGGGCCTGGCGTATAGTCTCTACGGATTTCCCGCCAAGCGGGATCTTTCCTCGGCGTCGCCATGTTTTAAAAATTTAGGTTTCACCGATATAGCCAGATTCTCTCGCGGCAATTACTTGCCGGAGGGCCCATCTTGAGCCTCGCGTGCAGCCGTACACTACTCCGCATGTTTAAGTACGTACATCAGTATACTCAAAACATCTTAAAATTGCAAAATTGAGCCTGAACGCTTAATAAGTTATAATAGACTGACTTGCCAGGGTAGCTCAGTTGGCAGAGCACGGGATTCATAAACCCGCGGTCGCGAGTTCGACCCTCGCCCCTGGCACCATGCCAAAAAAAAGAATTTTAACCGGAGACCGACCTACCGGGCCTTTGCATTTGGGCCATTATGTGGGCAGCCTGAAAAACAGAGTCAAACTCCAGGATGAATATGATCAATATGTGTTGATTGCTGATGTCCAGGCCCTGACCGATAATTTTGCCAATCCCGAAAAAGTCAATAACAATTTGCGGGAGCTGGTGTATGATTATCTATCGGTGGGAATTGACCCCAATAAATCCACCATTTTTGTCCAGTCTTTGATTCCGGAAATAGCAGAGCTTACAGTTTTTTATTTGAATTTGGTTACCCTGGAGCGCGTGCTTCGAAACCCGACGGTTAAAGCTGAAATTCAAGAAAAAGGTCTGGAAAAAAACCTGCCTGCGGGCTTTGCCATGTATCCTATCTCCCAGGCTGCGGACATAACTTCGGTGAATGCTCACTTGGTGCCGGTGGGTGAGGATCAATTGCCTATGATTGAACAAACGCGGGAAATTGTCCGCAAATTCAATAGCTTGTATGGAGAAGTTTTAGTCGAGCCTGAGGCTCTTCTGGGGGATGTGCGGCGTTTGCCCGGAACGGATGGCAATAGTAAAATGGGCAAAAGCTTGGGCAATACTATTAATCTGTCGGATGAACCGGCCACGGTAATTAAAAAGGTGATGGGCATGTATACAGACCCAAACCGTCTGCACCCAACCGACCCCGGCAACCCGGAGGGCAACCCGGTGTTTATTTACCTTGAAGCTTTTGATACAGATAGAAATGAGGTGGAAGATTATAAAAAGCGCTACCGCGAAGGCAAAGTGGGGGATGTGGAAGTCAAAGAGCGTTTAGCAGAGGTTTTAAATGCATTTTTAGCTCCCATCCACGAAAAAAGAGCGGGTATTTCCCCGGAGGAGGTAGAGACAATCCTTAAGGAAGGTACACAAAAAGCCAGGCAAACGGCTTCGGAAACCATGGCCAAAGTCAGGGCTGTCATGAAAATAGATTATAAGCTTTAACAAATGGCTGATATAACCCTTAAAGATTTGCAAAAGCTTGATATCCGCATAGGCACGGTTATTGAGGCTTCGGTACCCGCTTGGAGCCATTGGGTGATGAAGCTCAAAGTAGATTTCGGCAAAGATATTGGGAAGCACATAATTTTTGCCGGCATCATGCACTTTTATAAGCCCGAGGAGCTTGCAGGTAAACAATTGCCTTTTGTGGTCAATATGAAGCCGAAAAAGATTGGCCCGGAGGGTGATTATTCCGAGGGTATGATGCTCGCCGCCGATGGTAAACTGGAGGAGCCGGTAGTGGTCGAGGGCGAAGAAATTTGGCAGAGGCCGGTTTTACTGGAGCCTGCTTTCCAAGTTGCCCCAGGCACAAAGTTGTGCTGAAACTGCGTTGGCAATCAAAGCCTTTGAGTGATATAATTTGATCTCATGGCTGCAAAAAAGAAAGTCAAATTTCAATTCAAAATTAACCTTTGGCGAGTGGTTTTAATCGGGCTTTTGATCCTTTTTTTGGCTCCCGTTGCAGTTTCATTTTTTCAAGCTCAGATTGAAGAAAGTCAAATTACGCTTTCCCAGGCAATTGCTGACATCCGTGAGCAAAAAGTAAGCGAAGTTCAAGTCCAAAACGAACGGCTGATTTTGGAATATAAGTCCGGTGAAACCAAGACCACCACCAAAGAAGCCTCAGTCAGTTTTCCCGAACTTTTGGACAGAAGTGGGGTGGATGTGACAGCGGTTTCTTACCGCGTACTGGACCAAACCCTGGCTCGGGCGTTGGGAGAAATTTTGGGCGTTCTTTTGCCCTTAATCCTTTTGGGGGTATTTTTCTTTTTTATTATCCGCATGCAGACGCGGGGAGCACAGGACATTTTTAGTTTCGGCAGAAGCAAAGCCAGGCTTTTTGCCAAAGGCAAGCAAAACGTTACTTTTAATGATGTAGCCGGTGTGGATGAGGCAAAGGCCGAGCTTGAGGAAGTGGTGGACTTTTTGAAAAATCCTGCCAAATACCGGAAAATCGGCGCCCGCACACCCAAGGGTGCTTTATTAGTCGGACCCGCCGGTGTGGGAAAGACGCTTCTGGCCAAAGCCGTGGCCGGTGAGGCTGGAGTGCCTTTCTTTTCCATGGCAGGCTCGGAATTTATGGAGATGCTGGTAGGCGTGGGGGCAAGCCGCGTGCGTGATCTTTTTGCCAATGCCAAAGCCTCGGCACCTTCGATTATTTTTATCGATGAAATAGACGCCATTGGCAGACAGCGCGGCCGTGGGTTTATGGGCGGGCACGACGAGCGCGAGCAGACCTTAAACCAGATTTTGGTAGAAATGGACGGCTTTACTCCCAATGACAACGTGATTGTAATCGCAGCCACCAACCGCGGTGATCTTTTGGATCCGGCACTTTTGCGTCCCGGGCGTTTTGACAGGCGGGTGGTTCTCGATATGCCGGATAAAGAAGGTAGGCAATCAATCTTAAATATCCATGCCCGCGGTAAAAAGTTTGCCCCTGGCATTGAGTGGGAAAAGGTGGCTGAGCGCACAGTTGGCTTTTCCGGGGCAGATCTGGAAAACATGCTCAATGAAGCCGCTATTCTTGCGGCACGCGAAAATAAAAACCAGATTGATATGAAAGACATCGATGAAGCCTCCACCAAGGTGAAACTGGGCCCTGCCAAAAAACGCCTTCAGTCTGAAGAAGACCGAAGAATTACCGCTTATCATGAAGGTGGACATGCCCTTGTGAGCCATCACATGGCAAAGACAGATCCGGTGCAAAGAATTTCCATTGTGGCCCGCGGCATGAGCCTAGGCCACACCTATATTCCACCGGTTGCTGACAGAAGCCATGAAACCAAAACTCGCCTCACCGAGCAACTCTCTGCAATGATGGGAGGCAGGGCTGCGGAAGAAATTATCTTTAATGAAATGACGGCGGGTGCCGCAAGCGACATTGAAAAAGCCACCAAGCTTGCCCGCTCGATGGTCGTTGACCTGGGCATGAGCCGTTTGGGGCCGATTAACTTTGGCTCACTTACGGAAAGTGATGCCCAGGGCTTTATCGACCAGACCCAGGTGAGCCAGGCCATGCAGGAAAAGGTAGATTTGGAAGTCAAAAGATTCATAGATAATGCATATCAGGAGGCGGCCGCGATCATTAAAAAGCACCGCAAAGAGCTTATCAGGGTCGCGGAAAAGCTCATGGAGCAGGAAACGCTTGATAGGTCAGAATTTGAAAAAATCGTTGGCAAGAAAAAATAGACTAACTGCTACAATATCCTCAATGAGCAAACTTATTCTGGTGGATGGCAATGCCATTATGCACCGCGCCTATCACGCTTTGCCGGCCCTAACTGCGCTCGATGGCACACCCATCAACGCAGTCTATGGCTTTACTACCATGCTTTTGAAGATGGTTGATGATTTAGCTCCCACGCACATTGCCGTGGCTTTTGACCGCCCCGAACCTACTTTTAGAAAACAGATTCTTGCCACTTATCAGGCTCACAGGCCCGAAATGGATGACGATTTGGGTGTGCAGTTTGGCAAGGTAAAGGAGCTTTTGGCAGCCATGCAGATTCCGGTTTATGAGAAAGCTGGCTTTGAGGCTGATGACATCATTGGCACCATTGCCACCAAAGCTTCGGTGGACAAGGTGGTGATTGCCACAGGGGATAAAGACATCCTGCAGCTTGTTGGCCACAGGGTAAGCCTGTATATGCCGGTTAAGGGCTTGTCGCATGCCCAGGTATTTGAGAGGGAAGAAACGCTTAAAAAACTGGGAGTTACCCCCGAGCAAATCGTTGATTACAAAGCTCTGGTGGGTGACCCTTCGGATAATTACAAAGGCGTTTCGGGCATCGGCCCCAAAACTGCCCAGGTACTGTTGCAAAAATACGGAGGTCTGGAGGACATCTATGAGCACATCAATGAAATTACTGCCACGGTCCGGAAAAAATTGGTCCTAGGAAAGTCGAGTGCTTTTGAATCGCAAAAATTGGCCCAGATCGTGACCGATATTGAGCTGGACTTTGATTTAAATAGTACCCAAAACTGGCAACTTGACACACCCCAGGTGTTTACGGTTTGCCATGCTTTTGGCTTCAAAACCATTCCCAAGCGCATCCAGGCTCTTTCAAATTCAAAAAAACTGACTTCAAAAAATCAGCTATCACTAGTGTAGAAATGGAGAATGGTTTCCATTCTCCATTTCTACGTGCTACATTCTACTTATGCGTGTTGCATTGGTCCATGATTACTTAAACGACTTTGGTGGGGCGGAGAGGGTGCTTTTGACTTTAGCTGAAATTTATCCCCAGGCTCCTATTTATATTATTTATGCCCAAAAGGGCTCCCCCGCATGGGAACATTTTAAAGATAAAAAGCTGGTTCAAAGCTGGTTTGCCCGTGTGCCGCTGCCTCACAAGCTTATTTCTCCGCTTCGCTTTGTGATTCCTTGGATCTGGAACCGTTTTGATTTTTCGGATTTTGACGTGGTTATAACTTCGGCCAGTTGGGCCGTGACCAAAGGAATAAAAAAAGGCAAAAAGACGATAGAAATTTGTTACCTTCACACCCCCCCCAGGTATTTATATGGCTACGATACCAGCCGCAATTGGCAAAATAAGTGGTTTTCAGGGCTTGTAAAAGTCTATGCCTTGGTGGTGAACCACTTCATGCGCCAATATGATTTTAAGCAAGCGCAGAAGGTGGATTATTTTATAGCTAATAGTAAAAACATCGGCAAAAGAGTAGAGAAGTTTTATAGAAGAAAAGATTATCAGGTTATTTACCCGCCAGTTAATATTAATCAGCGTCACAACTCACCCCCTCGGGACTCTGATGGCGATTTTTATTTGACTGGAGGCAGGATGGTGGCTGCCAAAAATTTTGTTTTGATTATCAAAGCCTGCCAAAAAGCCGGCGTTAAATTAAAGATTTTCGGAAGCGGAATTGAAGAAAATAATTTGAAAAAAATAAGAAGTAAGAACATTGAATTTTTGGGTAAAATTAAAGATAACGAACTAATTAATTACTATAGTAATGCCCGAGGTTTTATCGTGGCTCAAAAAGATGAAGATTTTGGCATAACCCCCATTGAAGCGGCAGCTGCCGGAACTCCCACGATTGCATACCGTGGGGGAGGATATTTAGAAAGTGTGGCGGACGGCCGCACAGGGGTTTTCTTTGACGAGCTGACGGTTAATAGCTTAGCCAAAGCCATCAAAAGCTTTGAAAAACTTAAATTTGACAAGCGGGTTCTTGTAAACCATGCAAAAAAATTTAGCGAGGAGAGGTTCAAAAAAGAAGTGGTACAATTTGTGAATACACATGCCGGAGCTTCCTGAAGTTGAAAACATTCGTTTACAGCTGGAGCGTTTTTTGTGCCCGCCCCGAGGTAAGCATACGCTTACAAAGATAGAAATTTATAGCCCCAAACTTTTGGAGGGTGAGATTAAAAATGTCCAAGGCACAGAGGTAGCAGGCGTGCGCCGGTTTGGCAAGCTTTTGGCAATTGATTTTAAGAATGGCTATTCCATCGCCTGCCATGTCAAAATGACCGGCCAGCTTATTTATCGCGGGCCGAACTTATCAAAGCCTCCCAAGCTTTCGCCCAAAGTGGGCGATATTCCCGGTAAACATACACATGTGGCTTTTTCTTTTGATCGGGACGGCAAGCTTTATTTTAATGATTACCGCCGCTTTGGCTGGCTTAAAATAATGCCGACAAAAGAAATTGCCAAGCTTCCGTTTGTGGCTAGATTAGGCCCCGAGCCATTGAAAAATTTAGACCGCGGTAAATTTGCAGAAATTTTGCGGAAATCCAGAAAGCCGATCAAAAACTTGCTCATGGATCAAAGCAAAATTGCCGGCGTAGGCAATATTTATGCTAATGATGCCTTGTGGCTTTCGCGCCTTGACCCCCGCAAGCCCGCAAGTAAGCTTGTGGGTATTGAGACTAACAAATTGTTTGCGGCCCTGGAGCAAGTTTTAAAGTTGGGCTTGGAAAAGGGAGGAGCGAGCGAAAACAGCTTTGTTCGGCCCGATGGCTCAGGCGGAAGCTACCAAAAATACACGCTTGTATACGGACGCGCCGGGCAGCTGTGCAAAAACTGCGGAAGCAAAATCGAAAAATTTACCCTCGCCGGCCGGGGAACTTTCTGGTGCCCCAAGTGCCAGAATTAGTCTACGATAGGCTATCGACGAGAAAACTGGACAAATACAAGTAGAAATGTCTTTGGCCCCAGAAAGGCAAATTGCCGATGAGCTGGCAGCCAGGCATGCCGTAAAAAGAAAAGATGGAGATTTTGCTTATTACGAAATATCCCGTCCGCAAAACTTTCTTGAGTGTGCTGCCACTAAGGATTTTGTTTTTCATGGAACCTCAAGGAGAATTGAAGGTAATTTAAAGCCCTATAAAGCAAACGATATGCTTAAAGAGTCGGGCAATCGTGAGGCAGTGTACATGACCAGAAATCCGCTTCTTGCCGAGTTTACTGCGCTCACCGGCGGAGTAGACGTGGGGCGTAGGCAAAACAGTTGTAATATGGCTATCGAAAACGGGGTGGTTTCTTATCCCGGTGAGCAAAGGTTTGGTGTTGAAAATGTAGACAAAGTCCAGAACGAAGGATTTGTTTATATATTTGACAGAAAGACACAAACTGACACAGAAGAAAATGGTGAGTTAATGTCCTATCGGGAAATTAGACCGCTTGCGGTTATAAAAATTAAGCGCGGGGATTTTGGCTATCAGATTGATAAAATTCAAGGAGTATGACAGAATATGACCCCAATTTTATTGCCAAAAAGACATACTATCAAGTAGGGCGAAAGGCCGCAGCGTTTTTAATAATAAGATTTAATGCTTAAAAGATCTGATAAGACCAAGCGTGCGCACGGCTGGGATCTGGCGGGAGGCGGTTTGGATGAAGGCGAAGACCCAGAGGAAGGAATAGCACGAGAAATAAAAGAAGAAGCAGGCCTTGATGTTAAAAATATTTTTTCTATTGCAGTAATTTTTGGAATTGAGGCTGTTGGGATTTAGGTTTTGTGTAAACTAAAAGAGGCCAAGCATCTTTTTGCTACAATTGGAACTAAATGATCCAGAAGCTCGAGGTAAGTAATTTTCGAAATTTTAAGCATAAACTTGTAAAGTTTCATCTGGGCACCACCGTAATCGAGGGCCCTAACGCAAGCGGCAAGACTAATTTACTGGAAAGCATTTATCTTTTATCAACAGGCAAAAGCTTCAAAGCCGAGCGCGAGCGCGAAATGATCAATTACGACCAGGAAGTGGCGAGGGTCAAGGCCAGGGTGGGAAGCGGGGACGAAAGCGAGGTTTTGGAAGTGGTCATCACCACCGGCCAGTTTGATCCCCAGGCACAAATGAGAACCGTGCCTCATAAAAGATTGCTCGTGGATGGAGTGAGCAAGCGCTTGATGGATTTTGCGGGCCGGTTTCCGAGCGTCCTCTTTTCCCCTCAGGACCTGGATTTGGTAACAGCCTCGCCCAGCACCCGGAGACGTTTTTTTGACGCGGTATTGACCCAAACGGACCGCGAGTACAGAAGGTCCCTGCTTGCTTACGAAAAAGGCATCAAACGAAGAAATAAGCTGTTGTACGCCATCCGCGAAGGCGCGGCCAACCGCAATCAACTGACTTATTGGGACATGCTTTTGGTTAAAAACGGGGACATCATCACCAGGCTGCGGCAGGAATTGGTGGAGTTTATTAACAGGCAGGCCGGGCTTTCCAGCCGTGAATTTGAGCTTGATTATGCCAAAAGCCTGGTTACGGAAGCGAGGCTCAATGAATATGCAAACGCCGAAGTGGCGGCTGGGAAAACCTTGGTGGGACCGCACCGCGACGATTTTATTTTTATGGTGAAAAACGGCTCCAAGAGTAAGTTTCGCGAGCTTGCCCGCTTTGGCAGCCGGGGAGAGGCCAGGCTCGGGGTTTTGTGGCTTAGGCTGTCGGAGCTCAGATACATCACCAACAAGCTTGATAAAAAACCCACGCTTTTGTTGGATGATATTTTTAGCGAGCTTGACGAGCTGAGGCGCGAAGTGGTCCTGGAAGTGGTGGCCGAGCACCAAACAATTATTACAACCGCCGATGATGTAAGTGAGCTTGACCTCACTAAGGTTGAAAAAATAACCCTGGGGGGGTAAAATCAGCTTAGGTTATGACGGAAAATAATAAGTATCGACCCGGTATTGTATCACCTGAAGGGACTGTTGTGCGGTGGGAAAGATATAATGCATCTGGCTCAGAAGTTCCTCCGCCTACGATAGATGAAGTTCCTCCGTATGGTGTTACGGGGCAGTTAACAAAAGAAAAACCAGTAAAACCTAATGACAATAAAGAAAAAGCCTTGCGCGAGCAAGCTTATAGAAAAGCTCAAAAGGCATATGGTCCTGATGATGAAGGCCTGCCTTATTGGGCCAAATAATGCTATTATGGAATGTGGAAAGATTTGACCTCAGGGAGCTTAAGAAACTGTATAAGCCGGTCAAAGATTCGCATGGCGAAGCCAACGGCCAGGTAACCATCATTGGCGGATCGCATTTGTTTCATGGCGCAGCGCTTTTATCTTTAAAAGCAACTTCCCGAGTGGTGGACATGGTTTTTTTTACTTCACCCGAGCCTAGGATGGGGGAAATCGCAAATGCCTTAAAATCCCAGTTATCTTCATTTATCTGGGTACCGATGGAAGAGATTGAGCATTATATTGCTAAATCTGATGCTGTTTTAATCGGACCCGGCTTTATGCGTTTTGCAAGCGAAAAATCCAATGAAAGGGCAAGAAGTAAGCGCTGTGACCATGCGTGCCAGGTAAGTCGGGAGCTCACTCAAAGGCTGCTTTTAAGTTATCCTGACAAAAAGTGGGTGATAGACGCCGGAGCTCTGCAAACCATGGAGCCAAGCTGGATCCCCAAAAATGCCGTGCTCACTCCTAATAAAAAGGAATTTGCTTATTTATTTGGTGATAGCGACCCGCATGAAGTTGCCAAGAATTATAGTTGCATTGTGGTGCTCAAGGGCCCGGTGACTGTGGTGTATTCGCCTGACAAATGCGTGGAGGTTGCCGGTGGCAATGCTGGCATGACCAAAGGCGGGACAGGAGATATACAGGCTGGATTGACAGTGGGGCTTTTAGCAAAAAATGAGCCTTTTTTGGCCGCGACTGCTGCGTCTAGCTTAATCAAACAAGCGGCCGATGAGCTTTATGCCAAAGCGGGCTACATGTATAATGCCGATGATCTGGCTTCTCAAATCCCCATTGTTTTTTCCGCAAGATCTGCAGTAAAATAAAGTGTCGATGTACCAGCCCAAATTTTATATTTCCAATAAAATTTTAAAAAACATTGGCGCCATCGAGGCTGCCAAGGAAGTGATTGAAAACGCGCCTTTGGTGCCGGACTTTGAACGTGATTTCCGCACTGACGCTATTGTGCGCCAGATTTACCATGGAACTCACATCGAAGGCAATGACCTGACCTTGAGCCAAACCAAGCAGGTAATAAAAGGCGAAGAGGTCTTTGGCCGCGACCGCGATGTCCAGGAGGTAATCAATTATCGTAACGTCGTCCGGCTTTTGGGTGACTTGGCGCAAAAGCGTGGCGGCTATGACCTTGAGAGTTTGTTGGAAATCCACAAAGCCACGGTTGAGCGCGTTGTTCCCTTGGAGAAAGCGGGTAAACTGCGCACGACACAGGTGGTTATCAAGGAAGAAAGCTCGGGCCGGGTGATCCTTGAGCCGCCGGCTCCGCACGAGGTGCCTTATATGCTTGAGGATTTTCTCAACTGGCTCAATAGTGTCGAGGCTGGTGACTTGCATCCCGTTTTGCGCGCCGGCATTGTCCATTATGTTTTGGTGGCGATCCACCCTTTTGTGGAGGGCAATGGCCGCTCTGCCCGGGCTTATGCAAATTTATTAATGCTCAAAGAGAATTATGACCTGAAGAAGTTTTTTGCTTTGGAGGAGCATTTTGACCGCGATCTGTCGCGCTATTACGAGGCATTTTTGTTGGTGGATAAGCAGGCACAGGATATTTCTCAGCGGGATCTGACACCGTGGCTTGAATATTTTACCGAAACGGTTGCTGTGGAATTAACTAAAATCAAGGAAAAAATAAGAAAGCTATCCATGGACAGCCGCTTGAGGCTTAAAATCGGCGATCAAGTTGCCCTTTCTGCCAGGCAGGTGAAGCTGGTGGAGTATCTTAGTGAGCATGGCAGTGCCAAAATGAAGGATTTGTCCAACGTCTTGATAATGGTTTCCCAAGATACTGTGCTTCGTGACCTTAAAGATCTGATGAAAAAGGGCATTATTGAAAAAGAGGGAAGTACTAAAGCAGCCAGATATGTGATCCGGCGTAAAAATTAAAATGACCAGTTCATTTCCGACAGATCCGCAATTTTTATACATGATCCTGGTGTTGCCCAGCCTTTTTGGCTTAACCCTGGTGGGCGAAGGACTAAACAAAGTGTTTCACCATGAATGGCACGGGCTTATCAGTTTACTTTTTGGCATAGCCTTTATCGGTGTGGTCATTTTTGCTTACTTTTTCTTTGCTTCTTACATGAGTCAGCGGATCTAGTTGGTAGTATAATGGGCGTATGCAGTTCTACACCTTAAGTCGCTATCTTGGGGATCTCGAAGCCACCAGCTCCCGCATTACAATTACCCAAATTCTAGCCCAATTATTAAGGAAAATCGAGGCTTCTGAGACTTCCCAGACGGTCAATCTTTTACTGGGCCAGCTGGCTCCTGGCTTTAAAGACATTGTTTTTAATGTGGCTGAAAAAACCGAACTTGCAGCCCTTTCTGTGGCTTATAAAATGTCCAAAGATGAAGTTAAGGCCTTGTATAAAAAAGAGGGTGACTTGGGTAACGTGGCTTATAAGTTAACCAAAACAACAGGAAAAACTTTGTCTATTACCGAGGTCTATAACCGGCTGTACGCAGTTGCTCAAGCTGAGGGCATAGGCAGCCAAGAAAAAAAGATAAATCTTTTGGCAGATTTGTTCACCAAGCTTTCGCCACTTGAGGCTAAGTACGTGGCCCGCATCCCCATAGGTAAACTGAGGCTGGGCTTTTCAGATAAAACGGTTTTGGATAGTTTGTCTTGGATGGTAGCAGGGGATAAAAGTGAAAAGCAAAGCCTGGAGGCTGCTTATCAGGTGATTTCAGATATTGCGCTTCTGGCTTATAAAGTAAAAAGTGAGGGCCTGAAAAAAGCTACAAAAGATCCCAAGCCTGAAGTGGGTATACCTGTTGGTGCCATGCTTGCTCAAAGGCTCAAAAGCCCGGATGAGATGCTTGGCAAAATGGGCGGCGTTGTTGCGGTGGAGCCTAAGCTTGATGGCCTGCGGGTGCAGCTGCATTTTGATAGAAAACAAAACAGAGTTTTAGCTTTCAGTCGTAACTTAAACCAGATTGGCTGGATGTTTCCCGAGCTTGATAATTTGGGTAAGTACCTCACGGCCGATAAGGTAATTTTGGATTCGGAAGCCATTGGCATGGAAGAAAGCAGGCAAAAAATGGCCAATTTCCAAACCACTATGACCAGGCGCCGCAAGCATGAAATCCAAAAGGCAGCTGCCAAAGTAGCTATTTCTTTTTATATTTTTGATGTCCTTTTTTGTGACGGCACGGACTTGATGAAAAAAGCATATCCCGTGCGGCGAGGCGTTTTACAAAAGATTGTCAAGCCAAAAAAGCTCATTAAATTGGTTAGCAGCCAAAAAGTAAGCGAGGCTTCGCGGATTTCAAGCCTCTATACTGCAATGCGTAGCCAAGGCTATGAAGGCATTGTGGTAAAAAGCCTGGTGAGCCACTATGTGCCCGGGAGAGGCGGCTGGCGTTGGGTGAAAATGAAAGAAGCGGAAACTTCCAAGGCTCAGCTTGCGGACACCGTGGACTGTGTGGTTATGGGATTTTCTGCTGGTAAAGGTAAGCGTACACAGTTTGGTATTGGTCAGTTTTTAGCCGGAGTTCTGGATGGAGAAAAAATTAAAACCATTACTAAAGTGGGAACCGGTTTAACCGACGAGCAATTCCGCGATCTTTTTGACAGGCTTAACAAAATAAAAATAAATAATAAACCTAAAAATTATATTGTTAACAAGTTACTTATACCAGATTTTTGGGTAAAACCAGAAACAGTTGTTGAGCTTGCTGCTGATGAAATTACAAAAAGCCCAAGTCATACAGCTGGCGTCGCACTCAGGTTTCCCAGATTGGTTAGGTTTCAGGACGACAAAACTGCAAGCCAGGCAACAACTTTTAAGGAAATTAAAGATCTACAAATGCTTCAGTAAAGCGTGTTAGCATAAATTATGCTTGCCCAAGGCTTGAGCACCCAAGAGGCCGTACATCCGCTTAGCTAAATTCGGCCCCAATAGTCTGCCGGAAAAGCCGCCGCCCTTAAATTTTAGCATTTTTGTGGCTCAATTAAGAAACCCTTTGGTATATATTTTGCTGGCTTCGGCAGGGGTAACTTTTGTGCTCGGGGATTATTCCGATACGGCAGTTATAGCCGTGGCAGTAGTGATCAATTCACTTCTGGGTGTGCGGGCAGGTAAAGCCCTGTTTGCGCTTAAAAAACTTATCCATCCCATAGCCAAAGTTATTCGCGACGGGAGTATCGTGACTCTTCCCACGCATTAAACCATGGGCTAAAGTCCATGGCTTTCCTGGCTCTATCTGACTATTCTACAGTAAGGAGATGGAAGAAAAAAACTTTTGTAAGGTCGGGAATGCTTTTATCTTAAGAGGGTTTAAGAGAAAATCTACAAAACCTGCCAGATCAAGAAAAATACTGACTTCCAAAGAAAAGGAGATAGAAAAGTTAAGGCTAGTAAAAGGTCGGACCGCGGAAAGAATCACTCACAAATTAGGTCTTAATATCCACCAACGAGTCCACAGTTTTAAAGTTAAGAGGCTTTGTGAGAGAATATGGATACTTTAAAAGACCTAAGTTTCAAGATACTACTCATAACCCCTGAGCTTTCTGGACTTCCTTGGACCTGCTTTGAATAAGCTGTCATTGAAAGGCTTTTCAGAATACCTTCACGAATACGACCATGAAAGACCTCACCTTGGCATAGGCCTGAAGACACTTATGAAGTTGTCGCAAATGTGGTGCTAGATTAAGCCCTGATTGACCTTAGGGCCATGATTTGCAATGATTAAGTATGGGGCAGGGAACCGAAACAGGGGCACAAACGCCAGAAACTAAAAGCAGGTCTGATTTTATTGCCAGATATGAAGATGCTAACCGGCGGTTTCATGCCTTAAAAAAAGATGGCCAGGCAAAAGATATCCACATAGATTATGGCAATTTAAATTATTATATAACTTTGGCAGGAGGGAGCGATTATCAAAAGTCAGTCAATCACCAAGATTCAGACCAAAAGGAGCTTGATAAAGAGCGACAAGCGTTTTCTGACCATTTAGAGTCTTTGAAAAGAGATAATCCAAAGATGTATGCCGCACTGGAGGAGGAGCTCGGTAGCTTTGAGGAGAAACTGGACTCCACTAAGCCGGTCAGTGAAATGCCGACTTTTACTACAGATTCTATGAAAGATAGCGGTTTGCCTTCTGATGAGACACCCAGTTTTGTACACAAAATGATCGACGAAGAAGCAGCACAAACCGAGGATGGCTTATTAATCCAAGTACCCACGCTCCCTCACGAAGTATTTGAAGATGATGTGCCTGTTCCTTTACCAGAAAACATCGCGCCACCAGTGATGCCGCCTGAAGATATTGCCCCTCCGGTAGCGCCATCCCCGCTGGAGGCCATGCGCCCGCCCACGCAACGCGTGCTTGACAAGCGCGAGCAGGAAAGGACCCAAGACCAGAAATTTTTGTTCGAGGAAATTGTAAAAGAAGCAGAAGCCATTATTGCTGCTCTGAATAAGCCCAAAAATTTTAACGCAGGCAGAATTAATGACTACAAAGCCGGGCTTGCGAGTATGCAGGGTCACCGCCAAGAATTATACCAAAAGGTTCAAAGCAACCTACCGCGCGGAAGCTACACTCTCGGTTGGCGGATGGTGCAGTTTATGTGCGCGAATAAGTTGCTCCAGAACCAAGCCGAGCATTTTATAAATGCTACCGAAAATGGCAATAAGCCGGACATTGATGAGTTTAGAATTGCCGCGAAATTGGAGCGCGAATTGCAACACAAGCTTAATAGGTGGTACGAAGAATATGGCAAAAATTGGCAGTTTAAAGACCTGGTGGCCAAGAAAGAGAAAAAATATAAAAATAAGCCGCAAAAGCTATTTAAGGAACTAAAAAAATATAGCCAAAAGCTGGACGACAGAGCCGGGGGTATACTCGAAGGTGAATTTTGGGAGGCTTTGGACAACTTTAATCTTGCCTTCAGTGCTTTCAGAAATTTACTGAGCACCACCCCCCAAGCCGACGAGTTGGTAAGAGTTTTTAGCAGGCAGCTTATGGCTCCAAGCTCATTAAAACAAACCGCAGGAACTTGGGGTTGGGTTTCGCAAGCCGCGCTTGAAGACTATAAAAAGGGGATTGAGGAGCGCAAAAATTTAAAAGTCAAATTCGACAAAAAGACAAAACAATTTTTAGTTAGCAGCAAAAGGAGGTGATTAATTTGGCAGCACAATCTTCTACTGGACTTAAAAAAGAAACAGCGGGGGCCTTGGCATACGTCCTTTTAGTAGTAACCGGCGTCTTTTTCCTGGTCATGGAGCGCAATCCTTTTGTCCGTTTTCATGCCATGCAGTCGATTATATTTTCGCTTATCGTCTTTGTGGTCAATACCGTTTTGAGCGCCATTCCCATGGTGAATTTTATTGTCCCGCTTTTGATGCTTGGAGAGTTTGCCATCTGGTTGATGCTTATTTATCAAGCATCTCAGGGGGTTGAATGGGAGCTTCCAATTGTCGGCAAATACGCTCGCAAGTTTCTCTAAAGAGTTATACTAGGGTATGCAAATGGTCGTAGGCCTTGGTAACCCGGGGGATCGCTATTTTTACACCCGTCATAATGCTGGTTTTATGCTGGTGGATTATTTATTGCAGTGCATTGAGCCTGGAGCCGCCTTTGACAATTCGGTGAAATTTAATGCCCAGTTTTATAAAAAGGGCGAGGTTTTAGTGGTAAAGCCTTTGAGTTTTATGAACGAGTCGGGCAAGGTAGTTGCCAAGTTTGCCCGGCATTTTAAAATTGTCCCTGAACAGATTTTAGTTGGTCATGATGACTTGGATATCAAGATGGGCGAGTATAAAATCCAAAAAGCCATCGGCCCCAAAGATCATAATGGCCTCACTTCCGTGATTGAGAGCTTGGGGAGTGCCGATTTTTGGAGAATACGCCTGGGTGTGGACGCGCGAGCCGGATCAAGGGAAATGGCGCCAGAGGTTTATGTTTTGCAGTCTATGGCTGAAGCTGAATTACAAGTTCTTCGTGGGGCAGTAAAAAAAGCTACTGGTGAGCTTTTTGATAATTACCTAAATTTAGATGGCTAGCAGAAAACAAGGCTTTACTAGTTTGAGAGATATTCTGCAGCGCTTTGAAAGCGTGGAGGATAAATATATCAGCCGCGAATTCCAGCAATATGGCTATGATTTGGCTGTGGAGCTGGGTGACCTTGAGCATAAATCCCTTTATATAAAACTTGCCAAAATCACTCCCCGCGGCAAACTGGAAACCGCCCGCAATTTTGTAAAAGACGCGGGCGCGCGCAACAAAGCTGCTTTGTTCATGTGGAAACTTAAAAAGTTGAAAACTCCTAAGAAATGATTTATAAGTTAGCTGTTACCGAGCCTTGGATTGGCTTTGGTTCCAGTTCCAATGTGTTCTCTTACAAATTTCCCTTTAGATTCGGCTTCAGCATTTCTTAAAGATTGTTCAAAAGGACTTAGCTTTTTTTCTTAAGTATAGTTAAAGGCGGTGGGTTGAACATTGTACCGTCTAGGTACTCCTTGTTGTATCATATTTTTAAAGCCAAAGCTTGAACTAAGGCCCAAAAGGATGCACAATGGGTTAAGGCATTTATTAATGAAAAAGGAATTTACTGTCCATTTTGGATCTTTGCTAGTATTTTTTTTGCTGATCAGTTTAGTCCGAGGTTGGTACAGCGGCTTTGTTTATCTATATTTTTGGCTGGGCGGCATTGTGGGTGTGCTTTTGCCGGACCTGGACCACATCTTATATTCTTTGTTTTTGCGCCCCACGGAGTTTACTTCCCAGCGTACGGCTTATTTACTAAAAAACAAAAGGTGGGCAAACGCCCTGGGCCTTTTGGTGCTTACCAAGCATGAGCGCACGTACACCGTTTTTCATTCTTATTTGTTTGAATTGGTGGCCATTATTCTGATGATTTTAGTGATTACTTCGTCCGGAAGTTTGTTTGGCAGAGGCATGGTTTTGGGCATCATGCTTCATCTTTTACTGGACCAATTTATGGATTTACAAGAACTTAATAGCCTGGGGCGCTGGCAACAGAAAATTTCTTTAAAGCTTGAAAAAGACCAGGAAGTTTTGTTGTGGCTTGTGGTCAGTTTATTGGTTTTGGCTTTTGCATTTATTTTTTAAGCATGAAAGTTTTGATGTTTGGGTGGGAATATCCGCCTCACAATAGCGGCGGCTTGGGTGTGGCTTGCCAAGGGCTGGCCCGGGCGCTTGCGGAGCAAGGGGTTGAGCTTACTTTTGTCCTTCCCAGTAGAGCCGATTTTGGTAGCGAGAATTTTAAAATCATTTTTGCCAGCTTGCCTAAGCTCAAAATTTATAGCGTAAATAGCTTTCTTGTGCCCTATATGACCCAGGCCAGCTATAAGCTGCTGAGAAAAAACTACAGGGGTCGCATGTATGCAGACAGCTTATTTTCTGAAGTAGAAAGATATGGTCTTGCAGCTTCGAAAATTGCCAAAAAAGTAGGTGGGCAAGTAATCCACGCCCATGACTGGTTAAGCTTTGGAGCTGGGCTTGCGGCCAAGAAAGCCATAGCAGCTCCTTTAGTGGCGCACGTCCACGCTACTGAAGTGGACAGAACCGCGGGTAACCCCAATGAGGCAATCTATCAAAAAGAATATGAAGGTACCCACAGAGCAGACAAGATAATTTCCGTCAGCCAATTTACCAAGAATACTTTGATGAAAAAGTACGATCTTGCCGGCGACAAAATTGATGTGGTCCATAACGGCGTTAATCCAGCAAGTTATCGGCTGGGGACGGCTCTACCCGCGGGCTTTAGGGCTTACAAAAAGAAAGGTTACAAAATAGTACTTTTTGTCGGCCGTATTACCATTATGAAAGGGCCCGAGTATTTTATCAACGCGGCCAATATTGTTTTGCGTCACCACCCCAAGACCTTGTTTGTAGTTGCCGGATCGGGAGATATGGAGGGCCAGATGATGGAGCTAGTAAGCTCCTACGGCATATCGGACAAAGTCATTTTTGCCGGATTTTTGCGCGGCGAGGAACTTTCCCAGGCATTTGAGGCCGCCGATTTATTTGTCATGCCTTCGGTTTCTGAGCCTTTTGGCCTGACGCCTTTGGAGTCTTTACTTCACAACACACCGGTTTTAATCTCCAAGCAGTCAGGAGTATCTGAAGTACTTCACCACGCATTAAAAACCGATTTTTGGGATGTAGAGGACATGGCCGATAAGATTTTATCCGTCATTTCTTACGGCAGCATGCAAAAAGAATTGGCGCAAAACGGCCACCACGAGGCCATGCTTGCCAGTTGGGAGGCGGCCGCAAGTAAATGCATCCAGATCTATTCCCAGCTTTAATTAACTAATATGAGTTCAATTTGTATTTTAGACAAAGTCGCAAAAACACCTTATTAATGTTATGAGTTCGATTTGTTTTTATTTCCAGGTCCATCAGCCTAGGCGAATCAGAAAATTCCGCCACAGTGATATTGGCAAAGATGTAAATTATTTTGCTGACGAAGAAAATGCCCAGATACTCAAGAAAGTTGCCAGCAAAGCTTATTTGCCGACTAATTCTTTGATGCTTGAGCTTTTGCAAAAACACCCCCAGCTTAAGCTTGCCTATTCATTTTCCGGCGTGGTCCTGGAGCAATTTGAAACATATGTGCCCGAAGTTTTACAATCGTTTGTAGCTCTGATTGATACGGGCCGCGTGGAGATTTTAGCTGAAACTTATTATCATTCACTCGCTTTTATGGGCTTGCGCGAAGAATTTAACGAGCAGGTGAGGCTTCACAGAGGGATGGTCGAGAAAATTTTTGGTCAGACGCCCAAAGTTTTTCGCAATACAGAGCTAATTTATAATAACGATTTGGCCGCGCACCTTGAAAAGCTTGGCTATATCGGCGTTCTTGCTGAGGGCGCGGACCATATTTTAGGCTGGCAAAGTCCGGCTTTTTTGTATACTCCGCCTCAAGGCAATATCCGGCTTTTATTGAAAAATTACCGTTTGTCCGATGACATTGCCTTTCGGTTTTCGGAAAAAAGCTGGAGTGATTATCCTTTGACTGCAGAAAAGTTTGCCTCCTGGGTGAGCCAGATAAACGGCAGCGGTGAGCTAGTGAATCTGTTTATGGACTATGAAACTTTTGGCGAGCACCAATGGGAAGATAGCGGTATTTTTAAATTTATGCACAAGCTCCCCGGGGAAATCTTGAAACATCCAGACAACGATTTTGTCACTCCCACAGAGGCAATCGGGCGCTACACCCCCAAGGGCAGTCTCAATGTACCGGATTATATTTCCTGGGCAGATACCGAGCGCGACCTTTCGGCCTGGTTGTCTAATGCCATGCAACAAGACGCAATGGGTAAGCTTTACTCACTCTGCGGCCAGATCCTTGCTACCCAAGACCAAAGCCTGATTGAAGCCTGGCGCCATTTGACCACTTCGGACCATTTTTATTACATGTGTACCAAGTGGTTTGCGGATGGAGATGTACATAAGTATTTTAACCCCTACGACTCACCCTATGATGCCTTTCGTTTCTTTATGAATGTGCTTTCGGATATTAAACTGAAACTGGAGAAATAATATGCGCCCGATTATTTTAGCCAATGGTTCTGCATTTGTAGGCCTCGACAACCGAGGGCAAGTGTGTGATTTTTATTTTCCCTATGTGGGTCTAGAGAACCAGATGGCAGAAAATGCCAAAAATAGAGTCGGTATATGGGTGGAAAGCGAGGGTAGTGGAGTAATTTCCTGGCTCGACGACTCTTCCTGGCAAATAATTGTGCGTTTTCGCCCACAAACCCTTGCCGGAAGCACAACGGCCGTGAATGAGAACCTGGCTTTGGAGATTCATTTTGAAGATGTTTTGTATAACGAAAAAAATATTTTTATTCGCAAAGTCACCGTCAAAAATCACGCCAAAAAAGCGCGTAACATACGCCTCTTTTTTAACCACCAGTTTCAGATGTATGGCTCGCAAAAAAAAGACACGGTATACTTTGACCCGCAGGATAATACCCTGGTTCACTACAAAGGTCGGCGCGTGGCAGTAATTTCAGGCATAATGGACGGGAGCCCTTTTAGTGACTATAGCGTTGGTTTGTGTGGCATTGAGGGCAAGGTGGGGACCTGGCTCGACGCAGAGGACGGTGTCTTGAGTAAAAATCCCATTGAGCATGGCTCAGTGGATTCCACCCTTGGCTTTGAAAAAGTGGTGGATGCCCAGTCGCAGACGGTGGTCTTTGTCTGGGTTGCTTTTGCAAAGGGTTTGGAAACGGCTAAAAAATTACATAAGTTGGTTTTGGAAAAATCGCCCGAGCACATGCTTGAGACAACCTCAGATTATTGGAGTGCCTGGATTAAAAAGCACGACCACGATGAAAAAATTAGCCAGGAGATGTTTGATTTATTTGAGACGTCTTTGTTTGTCATGCGCTCGCACATTGATAAAAATGGCGCCATCATTGCCTCGGGCGATAGCCAGATGCTCCAGTACGGCCGTGATAATTATTCTTATGTCTGGCCCAGAGATGCGGCTTTTATTGCTATGGCTCTGGATCGGGCGGGTTACCCTGAGTCAACAAAGCATTTTTTTGAGTACTGCAATAAGGTTGTCAGCTCAGAAGGCTTTTTTTTCCATAAATATTGTCCGGACGGATCCTTGGGCAGTAGTTGGCACCCATGGATTAGGGGCGGCCGCCAGCAGCTACCCATCCAGGAGGATGAGACAGCGCTTGTGATGATTGCTCTATGGAATCATTACCAGACGGTCAAAGACCTGGAGTTTATTGAGGCTATTTATAATTCTCTGATTAAAAATACGGCGAGTTTTATGCTAGGTTTTCGGGGGGAGCGGCATTTGCCGTTTGCAAGCTATGATTTGTGGGAAATGAAATATGGCGTGCATGCCTTCACCGCGGCCGCGGTACACAAAGCTTTGGAAGTGGCTTCCAAGTTCTCGCAGCTTTTGGGCAAAGAAAAGGACTATGGCCTTTACCGTCAGGCCGCAGGTGAGGTGAAAGACGCGTGCAAAAAATGGCTGGTTAACGAGGAGGCGGGGTTTTTTTATAAGTCCTTGGATTTTATTGACGGGGAGGTGGTGCACGACGCAACTGTTGACGCGAGCAGTTTTTACGGCATGTATAACTTTGGGATTTTTGACATCGACGACCCAGTGCTTACCCGCGCCTATGATGTAATGAACCAGAAACTAAATGTACCCGGTATCGGCGGTATTGCCCGTTTTGAGGGAGATATTTATTTTTGTGACAAAGCCGTCCCTGGCAACCCCTGGGCGATAACTACTTTGTGGACCGCGCAGTATCTGATTAAAAAGGCCAAAAATAAACGGGATCTAAAACCGGTTGAAGATTGGCTCAGGTGGGTGGGTGCGCGCGCTACCCGCTCAGGAACTTTGTCCGAGCAGTTTGACCCCGTAACCGGCATCCAGCTTTCGGCCAGCCCATTGGCCTGGAGTCACGCTGAATTTGTCATTACTTTTTTGGATTATCAAAACAAGTTAAAGGAGTTTAACGCATGAGTCTGCCTTGGGCATTGATTGATATCGGCGGCACCAAAACCAGAGTTGCCATTTGCGAAGACGGTGAGACATTTATTACGCCCGTGATTTTTGCTACACCCCAAAACTACGAGCAGGCCATCAGCCTGATTGCTAAAACCACGCTCGATTTGGCCCGTGGGGCCGTAGGGCAAGCCATGGTTGGTGTCGCGGGTCCCCTAAACCGCGACAAAAGCATGCTGGTGTCGGCTCCAAATATTGTGGATTGGAACACTAAACCTTTAAAACAAGATTTGCTTGATAATCTAAACTGCCAAGTTTATTTGGAAAACGATACCGCCCTGGTAGGTTTGGGCGAAGCAGTGCACGGAGCGGGGAGGGGCTGTGGCATCGTTGCTTACCTTACCGTAAGTACGGGCCTGAATGGCGTGCGCCTTGTCAATAAACAGATTGATGTTAATTTTTTTGGCTTTGAAATTGGCAGACAAATTGTTTCCTGGCAGGATTTCCCCCGGGCTGGGGACCTCGAGAGCTTGGTTTCAAGTGGAGGAATTTTGCGCACGACAGGTAAAAGCCACCTCGAGATTAACGAGCCCGATTTTTGGCAGGAGCGCACGCAAGCCTTGGCAGCGGGTATTGTCAATACAGCACTTTTTTGGTCGCCCGAGGTAATTTTGGTGGGCGGCGGCCTGGCTTATAAATACAATTTGAAAGAAATTGAATTGTTGCTTAGCGATGTCCAAAAAGGCCTGCGTGCTTTTCCCAAGCTGGTAGATGCAAGCTTGGGGGATGACGGCGGACTGTATGGAGCTTTACACCTTCTTCAAACCCAGACTGCACCTTGACGTTCTTTGTGGAAACTGGGTATTATGGGGACGCATATGCTTAACGATATTTCGGACCACGACTTTCAAGCTAAGGTCCTTGAGTCTCCCGTGCCGGTACTGGTCGATTTTTGGGCCCCTTGGTGCGTGCCCTGCAAAATGGCGACTCCGGTGCTTGAGGAGCTGGCAAATGTATATCAACACAAAGTAGCCATTGTCAAATTAAACGTTGATGAGAACCCGGCTTTTGCCGGAAATTACGGCGTTGTCTCGATCCCCACAACCATTTTATTTCAAGGGGGCAAAGAAATAGATCGCCAAATCGGCTTTGCCGGAAAGGCAGCATTTGAAGAATTAATTAAGAAGATAGTTACATAAAAGGGGGTGATTTTTTTGAGAAATGATAATCCGCAAGACCTGAATCAAAATACAAATCCATCTAGCCAACCGCAAGGTGTAGATGAGATACCAGTTGCTACGCCGCAAACTCCAGGCATGCCGGTTCCTCCGGCATCTGCACCAATGCCGGATTCCCCTGCCGCGCCCGTGGCGCCCACGCCGGCAATGGAGCCGCAAATACCCGAGGCACCGGAGCCCGCAGAGCCAGTGGCGCCTAGTGTAAGCCCGGCGGAGCCGGTGATGGGAGTACCACAGCCGTCTACTGGAATGGCTCAGGAGTCTTCCGATGACACAAATACAAATTCCTGATGAATTTGTATTGACCAAGACAAGGGGAGCGAAATTTTTCGTCCCCTTGGTCATTGGCAAAAAACTCAAAGAATAACTATGCAAGAAGTTTTTTCCCGCAAGCCAAAGTCCGGGGAGCCGTGGGACGTCATCATTATTGGCTCGGGACCCTCAGCCCTGACGGCCGCCATTTACACTACACGTGGAGCGGCATCTACCCTGATTATTGCCGGGGAGACTTGGGGGGGGCAACTGATGCTGACTACAACCGTTGATAATTTTCCCGGATTCCCCCAAGGCATTGAGGGCCCGGAGCTGATGACTTTGATGCGCACG
The DNA here is from genome assembly GCA_964607795.1 of uncultured Gammaproteobacteria bacterium. GTDB lineage: Bacteria > Patescibacteriota > Microgenomatia > UBA8517 > UBA8517 > DYGT01. Next base: position 2,236 of record CAZSLA010000009.1, on the reverse strand, counting down.
CAAGCTACGCGTTTTGGCGGCGAATGGCTTGAAAAAAATGCTACAGCAGTTGATTTTTTGCAAAGGCCCTTTAAGGTGATTGTCGGGGATACGCAGTATTTAGCTCGGAGTGTGATTGTGGCAACTGGCGCGGAAACCAAATGGCTGGGCATACCCGGGGAGGTTCGGCTGCGTGGCCGGGGTATAAGCTCCTGCGCGCCTTGTGACGCGCCCTTTTTCAAAGGCAAGACAGTGGCCGTGGTCGGTGGTGGAGACTCGGCTATGGAGGAGGCTTTGGTTTTGAGCAAATATGCAAGCAAAGTGTATTTGATTCACAGAAGAGATACATTTCGTGCAAGCCAAGCCATGCAGGCCAAAGTCAAAAGCATTAAAAAAATTGAAATTATCTGGGATACTGAAGTGCTTGAGGCTATGGGCGAGCATACTCTGGAGAAATTAAAACTACAAACCAAGGGCAAGCCCGTGTGGGAGCTTGCGCTGAGCGGCTTGTTTGTGGCTATTGGCCACGATCCGGCCACCAGGCCGTTTGCCGGCCAGCTAAACTTGGACATGAAAGGCTATATTACACCCAAGCCCCAGAATCATGCCAAAAGTGCCACGGGGGTGGAGGGTATATTTGTGGCCGGGGATGTGCACGATTATTATTACAAACAAGCAATTACCGCAGCTGCTTTTGGCTGTATGGCAGCGATGGACGCTTTGCACTATTTGGATCAGATCAGATAAGTCCCTAAAGCCTTTCAATTGCCCGGTAAGCCAAAACCGCGGCCGTGCCCCAGACATTAAATGATTTGTTGATGCCGAGCATTGGTAGTTCCACAATGCAGTCTACTAAATCCAGAACCTCGCGTTTAATTCCTTTGCTTTCGTGGCCCAAAACTATGGCCAAGGGAAAACGGGGTTTAAAGGCAAATAGCGAAATTGAGCGTTTGTCCTGCTCGGCAGCAACCGCATACACGCCTTGCTTTTTAAGCTCCTCAACTACTTCCAAGGCCGAGTGCCGTTGTTCCCAGGGGACCCAGTTTTCTGTACCCACTGCAGACTTGTGAATGCGTGAACTCGGCGGAGTTTCCATGGCCCCACAAAGAAACATCTTTTGTGCGGCTACGGCGTCTGCAAGCCTGAACATACTTCCAATATTAAAAGTATCCAAAATTTCATCAAGCACAAAAAATATTGGATTTTTTTTGATTTGGGCTAAATCCTCGGCTGTTGGCTCATAATCTCTTAAAATTTTTGAGTTTAATTTTTTCACTGTCATATTTTACCTTTAAAGTGGTAAATTTGTAGCCTTATTGCCTTGTTATCCAGCTTTTACAAAAATCTTCCCTTGATAATTCTTCAATTTTAAGTACTCCCGAGCTTTGGGGATAATAATAATTTCCAAGTCGATAATTATTACAAAGATTGTCGTTTTTGATTAGATAGATAAGTCCGGCGTCGGCAAACTGGACGATTCCCAGATCGCCATTTTCTTTTTGCCCACAAGACTGTTTTTGATCTGCAATAATGATTTTCTTGTTTTTTTCGCCCGGGCATTGGTTTGTAAACACTACGCCCTTCCAGGAAAAATCGCGCCTTGTCATTTGTTCATTAATTTTTTTGGCGTTTGTTGCCGTATAGAGATTATTAAAAAAGAGGTATTCCTCAAAAACGATTTTGGGTTCGGGTGTAATTACTACAATTTCCGTATCCGGAGATAGGCTTTGAGTGTGCGCAACATAGCTTGCCAAAATGCGTTCGCTTAGAAAAAAACCCTCGGATGCATACACCGGGTAGCGGAAAAAATAAAGCACCATAAAATTGGCAATAAAAAGAAGATAAAGTCCGCTTATCCCCCAAAAAAGATATTTTCCATACATAAGCTTATTTTTAATAAAATAAAGCCCGCTGCCCACAAGAAGCATAAACATGGGAAACATTAAGGCCGCGCGGATGACAAAGGATTGCTCCACTAGGTCAATAGCAGAAATAGTGGGGGCAAGGGCAATGACTGCTAAAGTAAACCAAAATGCCTTGCGTTTGAGCGTGTATAAAGCAATAAGGCCGAAAATAATAAGGGGAAAATCCAGTATATACAGCGGTCCGTGTCGCCAAAAGGAATAGGCTCCACGGGTTTCGCCTGTGATAAATAAAAAGCGGGTGGAAAAAGCTTCCAGATAAGTATTAATTATTGTTTTGCCCACAACAGTTACTTTATTGGAAAAGATATTGTTTAGCGGATTAGGTAGGCTTT
>CAZSLA010000008.1:0-31173 GCA_964607795.1 uncultured Gammaproteobacteria bacterium | reverse complement strand
AAGCACCTCTTCCAAGCGCTTTTCCACGGAAACAATCTCTAAAAGTTTCTGCTTTTCCCCGGGCTTGATATCCAAAAGCGAAGAGATCGAGTCCGCCAGTTCCACAGCATCCGCCTGGCTGGAAAGAATGCGCATGATCGTGGGCACATCCACGCCTTTACCCAGATTCACGGCGCGGCGGAAAAGCTCGCTCACCTCGCGGCTCAAAGCCTCGGTGCGCTCGGTTTCAGTGTCCCTTTCCATAACTTCCGAAACGCGGACAACAAAATAGGGCTCACTACCTAGGGTTTCTTCCAATTTGATGCGAGCAAGGCCCCGCACCATGGCATGGACGTCGTCCTCATTGGACATCATCTGGGTGATCGAGGCCAAAGTCCCCAGGGTGTGCAAATCCTTGGCTTCGGGGGTCACAACCTTGGGGTCTTTTTGATTAAAAATGGCAATCACGCGGTCGTCGGTAAAGGCGCTATTAACCGCGGCCACAGACTTCGGTCGTCCAAAGCTCAGAAATGAATCTGTGTGAGGGAACACAACCGAGCCGCGCATGGCGACTGCGGGCACCGTCCTGGTTGAAATATTGCTGCTCTTCATAATTGGTATTTAGCAGTCTACATATTCAAGTGCTATCTGTCAAGCCTTTGACCACACTCCCCACAATTAAGCCCACAAGAGCGCCCATAACTACGTCCAGGGGAGTATGGACATTGGCCCACACGCGGCCAAGACTTATCAAAATTGCCAAGGCAAAAAGCACGATACCCAAATGCTTGTAATACAAATAGCCCACGACGGCAATACAAAAACTCAGGGCTGCATGGCTTGAGGGAAAACTGGAATAATAATGAAGGCCAGCTTTAGGAAAGCTGCCTTCCAGTCTAAACGGCCTGGGGACCAAATAAAGCTCTTTGATAAAAACCACGACCAAAGTGGTCAAAGAAGCGGCAAAAAGTAAAATAGCAATTGCCCGATATTTCTGGATAAACGTCATGTACAAAACAGTCCCCACAAGGATCATCAGGGGACCATAGGTATTTAAAAAACTAATTGGCATTATTTGTGAATGATGATGCGCGTTCCTGGGTTTGTATTTGAGGCGAATACCGACGGGCTTTGCGCTTGCAGATCGGGCATGGACCAATAATACAATTTTTCAGCAATATTAACAGGCAAATTTATACAACCATGACTATGAGCCGCGCCAAAATCGTTGTGCCAATAGGCTCCGTGGATGCCATAGCCGCGCCAGCCGGGGATGTCCTCATTTTCAAAATACATGACATACGGTACATTGGGCAAATTGTAATAATAGCGCCCTTCTCCGCCCTCCATGTGCGCTGCCCGAAGCTTCACCCAGACGCGAAATTCGCCTGTGGGCGTGGGCCACCATGGCAACCCCGTGGATACCAGGCTTTCCAGATAAAGCTGATCCCCATCCCAGGCCCAAAGTTTTTGCTCGGATAAATCCACCTCGATGTAGCGCTCACTCGGCTTGGCCACACCCAAAACCGGCATAGGCTCCTCGGCTTGGCCAAAAAGCGCCTGGGGGACAGTAAAATCTTCTCCATGATATTGGGCCAAAGTTGCTCCCGAGTTCAAAAGCCCGGAGTAATCTTCGGTAATGCAGGCAAGGGACGGCCCGGCTTCGCGCACAGAGCGGCTCAAAATACCCACGCCTACCAAAAGCACCAGTGGCGAGAGCATAAAAAAGCGGGTCCTGGAAAGGCTCATTTATAGCTTTATCCTAGCACACTTCTACCTACCCACAAATGGGTTATACTGGGTTATACTATTATTTATATGAGTCGTTTCAAGACCATCCCGCAAAGCTTAGGCTATGCTTATTGGGGTCTGAAGACCGCGGTTAAAAACGAGCCCAATTTTCGCGTTCATTTGACCATAGGCACCGCGGCCATTATTTTAGCGTGGCTTTTGGGCTTTTCCACTATTGAGTGGCTAATCCTTATATTTACTGTAAGTTTTGTCTTGATTTTGGAGCTATTTAACACCGCTTTGGAAGCAATTGTAAATTTGGTAAGCCCTCAAATTAAGCCGCACGCCAAAATTGCCAAAGACGTCTCGGCCGCGGCTGTTCTTTTGGCTGCTATGACGGCTATAATAGTTGGCCTCATATTATTTTTGCCGAAGCTCCTGGCTTTTCTTTCTTAAAGCAACAAAGCTGCAAGACCAACCGCAAAGCAATAAAAAGTAAAAAACTTAAAGCGCTTTTCAGTCAAAAAGCGGATGGCCAAGCCTATTGCAATAAGCCCGAAAACAAAAGCCGCCACAAAGCCGGCAAAATAAACCCCTAAAGAAAGGCCGCCTTTACCCCCGTATTTCATGAACTGGTAAATGCTTGCGCCCGCAATTGCCGGAATGGACAATAAGAATGAAAATTCCGCGGCTTCCCTTTTGTCCACGCCCAAGGCCGTGGCAGCAAAAATGGTTGAGCCCGAGCGCGAAATGCCTGGAATAATGGCAAAGGCCTGGGCCAGGCCAACAAAAAAAGCGTCCACCTTGCCCACATCCTTGCGCCTACCCCAGCTTTTGTCCGTTTGCCAGTTCATATAGGCAGTGACCAAAAGGGCAATGCCCACGATGGTGGTGCTATTAAAAAAACTCTCAACAAAATCAGAGAAAATAAAGCCTACAAGGCCCACCGGAATGCTTGCAATTACAATCAAGCCCAAAAAAGCGGGCTTAAGACTTAAAATCCGGAAGCGGAAAAATACCAGGATCGCAAGCATTGTCCCCAGGTGTACAATCACGTCAAACAAAACCCCAGGCTGGGAAAAGCCCGGAGAGAGCGACTGAACAATCACCAGGTGGCCCGAGGATGAAACCGGCAAAAATTCTGTGAGGCCCTGCACAAGCCCCAAAATTATGGCGCTTAACATATTCATAATTTACATCCCAAACTCCTCCAATTGTCGGGTGTAAGATCATTTAAGTCAACCGCTCTTCCCAAACTAAACTTACCCACATGGGTGCGCTTGAGATTATTTAAATAAGCATAAGTGCCAAGCTTGCGGCCGATGTCGCGGGCCAGAGCCCGGATATAGGTACCGCTTGAAACCTCAAACACGGCCCACACACGCGGATAATTATATCCCAAAATTACGGCCTTTTTGACAACAATTTTCCTGGGCTTAAGAGGAGCTTCTTTCCCCTTGCGGGCAAGAGCATAGGCTTTTTGACCGCACATTTTTATAGCCGAATATTGGGGAGGCATTTGCATAAGCTCCCCTTGGAAAAGCTTGAATATTTTAAAAAGCTCATTTTTGGTGGGCTTGGCCGTGCTTGTGGCAATGACTTCTCCCTCCTCATCATCGGTGGCGCGCTCCTCGCCCAGGATGATTTCTGCTTCATAGGCTTTGTCTAAGCCTTTTGTGAACAAGTCCAGTTTTTTGGTGCTTGCCCGGCCAACTGCAATAACCAAAAGGCCCGTGGCATTGGGGTCCAAAGTGCCGCCATGGCCTACCCTGCGCTCAGCGGTAATTTGCCGCATACGGTTAACTACATCATGGCTTGTAAGCCCCTTGGGTTTATTAATAAGGAAAAACATAGCTTACCAATTATATCGCAAAGTGAGCAGATATATTATGATGTGAATTGCGTAAGAGCCACAAGTTTGAATCAGGAAGGTATAATATGTTATGAAAAAAACTTGCCTTGCACTTGTGACGCTGATGGCTTTTCTGTTTACGTCCAAGCCTGTGGTGGCTGAAACTAACTATGCTTTCGGCCAAAACAACAAGTTTGGCATCCATATCTTGTCAGAAAACGATTTAGATGATGCCGCAGACTTGGTTAATTCCAATGGTGGCGCTTGGGGCTATGTGACTTTGGTAATCCGCGAAGACGAAAGAGATGTTGAACGCTGGAGCCGCGCTTTTGCCCAGATGAATCAGGAAAGGCTGATCCCCATTGTGCGCCTGGCCACAACCCAGGCGGAAAACGGCTGGCGCAAGCCAAGTCCCAAGGATGCTTTGGCTTGGGTGCAATTTTTGGAGCAGCTCCACTGGCCGACACAAAAAAAGCACGTCTTGATTTTTAATGAGCCAAACCACCAGACTGAATGGGGCGGAGAGATTAATCCTGCGGAATATGCCCGAGTGTATCGCTCTTTTTGGGAAGAATTCAAAAAGTCAGACGCAGATTTTTCTGTCCTGCCCGCGGCCTTGGACCTTGCAGCCCCGGATGACAAAGGCACCATGGATGCCCAAACTTTTTGGCAAAAAATGCATGAGGAAGATGAGCTGGTATTTACCCTATTTGACGGCTGGAATTCCCATTCCTATCCCAATCCGAGCTTTTGCGGCAGCCCCGAGGATACAGGCAGAACCAGCATCCAAGGCTATAAATGGGAAAAAGAAGAGCTTAAAAAATATGATTTAAATCCCAAGCTTTCCGTGTTTATTACCGAAACCGGCTGGGGCTGCAGCTTACTTTCTGAGGCAACAGTTGCCCAAAACTATGCCTATGCCTTTAGCCATATCTGGTCCGACCCGGAAGTCCTGGCAGTCACGCCTTTTGTCTTGAATCATCCGCATAAACCATTCAACCATTTTTCTTTTAAAAACCAAGCTGGCCAATTTTTTGACTTTTATGAAGCCATCAAAAGCTTACCGAAAATCCATGGACAGCCGATATTAAGCCTCAAAAACAAAGGGGGAAATTCCTAGTCATTAATAATTAAATAAATATTTAATATCAGCCTCGGACTGGGCCGTTTGCAACCAACCCTGAAATGAGTCTACCAATTCTGTTTGTTCCAAGTTCTGCCGCACGGCCTGCAGTTTTGCCTCCTCATTGTCATATTCAGGCAAGGTATCGCCATAATCTTCCAAGTACTTATTAACTTCTTCCTCGGTCACATCCACTTCACTCCCGAACATTTTTTCCACAATCAGTTGGATCTTTATCTGCTTTTTAAGCTGGTCCATGGTCATGCCCTGAATCTCCAAAATCTGCTGAAGGTCCTGGCCCTGGGCTTGGAATTCACTTTGCAAAGAGGCTACCTTGCTCTCAATTTCCGGCTCGGTGACTTCAACCTTGCGCCTTGCGGCTTCTTCGCGGATCAAGGCTTCGGTGATTTTGCCTTGCAACACTTCCTGCCCGCCCTGGACCTCAAGCTGGCGGACGACGCTGTAGCGATAAATGGGCCTGCCATTGACAGTGGCAACGACAAAATAGCCTTTGAAATAATAAGCTACTCCTGCCAATAAAACCACCACAAGAGCCAAAAAAAAGACGCTATTTCTTGCCATAAAGCTTCGCACTTGTTTAGCTTTTGGCAAGACCACTTTTTTAATCGCTTTTTTCGGTTCTTTGGCTTTAGCTGCCATGATGGAAGTATAACACAAAAAAACAGGATGCAAGTAGATTAATCGATATTGGGATAAGTAAAAGAATTGATACCTGCTTTAAAAATAAAACCACATCCCCTGGCACTCCAAAGTAAACCACAAGTCCGCAAACAAGGGAAAAAGTGGGCACCAGATAGACCCAAGCACCCTGCATATCCTGCCGTGATAAAAAAATCGTATTGCCTAGCTGAAAAACCAGATATGCCCACACCAGCCAATGCCACCACACAAGCACGAACCGAAGATAAAAAAAGTACGTGAGTACCCACAGGCCCCCAAGCCCTAGGACAAATGGCGCCACGCCAACTAAAAAACGCCTGAACGAACCGGTTTTAGCCAAAGAAACCGAGCCCATAACTATATCGTTTGCTTCTCTTTTTGGCTTAAGGGAGCTCAAATGTGCAGGGATACCCAAAAGCCTGGCAACCACCAAATGCGAAATCTCATGGAAATAAGTGCCCGGAAAAAATAACAGTGCCAATAACCAGATGCTGATTTTGGGCTTCTTGAAAGTCTTAGTTAAGAATACAAGCATAGCGTGCTGAAGCACCCGCGCCGAGCGAAAAAGCACGACCATCTCAACTGCTACAATTACCAACCAATACATAACTTGACATTATTGTATTATAATTATTATTTCCTATGCATAAAAAGGAAGTTATTTTTGACGTCGAAACACAAAAGCTGTTTTCCGAAATTGAGGATTCCGACCCGGGCAAATTAAAGCTTTCCGTGGTCTCGGCTTATGTGCGGCAAGTAAACGAGGCGGGCATAGAAACCGAAGGCCAAATTTACAGCTTTTGGGAATCTGACTTGGGGAATCTGTGGCCGCACTTTCAAAACGCAAACCGTATAATCGGCTTTAATTCCACCCGGTTTGATATTCCCGTGCTTCAGCCCTATACGCAGATCCCGCTTTTAAAATTTAAGCATCTGGATATTTTGGATGAAGTTAAAAAAGTCTTTGGCAAGCGCATCTCACTTAATGACATTGCCAAAGAAACCCTGGGTATCCAAAAAACAGATATTGGTATAAATGCGGTAAATTATTGGAATAATGGCGACCATGCAAGCCTGAAAAAATTACAAGCGTATTGCGAGGCGGACGTCATGCTCACGCGCGATGTCTATGACTTTGCCCTGAAAAACAAAAGCCTGAAATTTAAAGATAAATGGAACACCTTGAGAGAAATCAAGGTAGATTTTTCCTACCCGGACATAGATGAAACAAACGAGCAAATCGGCCTTTTTTAAGTTGGGATCCTCCGTGCTATAATTTAGACATGGAAAATGGAAACAAAGAAAAAGCTCCAAAGAACAAAAAATTAAGTTTCCAAGCTAAAATCATTTTGTTTGAGCTTTTAATGATCATTATCCTGACTGCTTTGGGGTTTTATTTCCGCGGCCGCATCAGAAGCGCCAATACATACATCAATGAGCACAATACTTTAGTACGAGAGAAGGCAAGATGCGAGGAACTTTTGGCTCAACAAAGTGGAGACTTTGACACATATCAATATTGCCGGCAGATACTTCAGGTTTTTTCGGAATAATCGGCTATAATGGATTGAGACGGCTAACACGGAGAGTAAAAATATATAAAGACCGCTTCGAAGCGGGCAGACTCCTGGCCGAAAAATTAAAGGGGTTGAAAAAATATAACCCGATCATATTATCCATCCCTAGAGGCGGGGTGATTGTGGGGTATGAGGTAAGTACAATCCTTGGCGTCCCCCACGAAGTCATCATAGCCAGAAAAATCAGCCTTCCCCTACACCCGGAATTTGGAGTGGGGGCCATGTCTGAAGATCTCGAGCCGTATCTGGATGTCAACCAGCTTGGCCATAACTATTTTGAAACGTCGCATTTAACCAGACAAATAATAAAAATGCGCTCGGATGTTAAAGCAAGAATTAAAAAATTCCGAGGAAACAAAAAGCTGAAAGTTAAAAACCGGGTGGTGATTGTGGTGGACGACGGGCTGGCAACCGGAGTCACCGCCATCGCGGCCCTTCGCTATGTAAACAAGCTTCAGCCTAAAAAGCTCATTTTTGCCTCACCGGTGTGTGCATGTAAGTCTATTTCGGGAATCAGACCCTACGCCACAAAAATCATTTGCCTGCAAAGCATCAAAAATCTGCGCGCCGTGGGGTTTTATTATCAGGATTTTTCCCAAGTAAGTGATAAGCGTGTTTTAGATATTTTGCGCTAAGGCCTTGCGGCTGCAAGCCGGCCAGGCGCCAAAGCCATCCCTTGCCATTTTAAATGCAGCCGTTCTTGCGGCCTCAACGGGGTCAAAGCGAAGCTCGGGGCTGGGGTCCATGCCCATAAGCCTGCGGTTTGAGGACCAGGTGCTTGCTAAAAACTGAAACAGTCCTGCGTATGGTCCGCTTGCAGCATTGTGCTGAAGGTCGGATTCACACCTCGCGATAGCAAGCATCACTCCATCGTTCACGCCATATTCTGCTGCAAACTGGCTAATTATGTTTTCAATATTGGCGTTTACCTGGGATACAACCGGCTCCACCGTAATGTTTCCTACATGGGCAAGAGACTGAGGAGAACTTACAGACTTCGCGGCTTCGGGGGCTTGATCCGGCTTGAGTGCTTTTGGGTTTTTGGCCTCAGTCTGGGCAGATAAAACTCGGCCGAAAAGTACCTCCCAAGTGGGATCTGCCTCAACGCTTTTTATTTCTTTATAATCCACGACTGCTTGGGTAGTGAGGCTGATTTCAGGACTTTCCAAAAATAAAACTCCTGCCGCAAGTGCTAAAATGGCCGCATTGAGCATAATGGGGGAAATTTTTGTGTGTCTTTGCCACATGATTGGGCAGGGAGCAGATTTTGGGTAGCAGGGTATTATAACCGATCTTCGCTAAAAATCAAATGTTGGCAGATGCACTTATTTTGGCTGCACGCTTGCGTTCAAGCTCGGTCAAATGCCTTTTTCGAAGTCTCAGGTTTTCGGGCGTGATCTCCAGCAAATCATCCTGGCTCAAGAAATCAAGCGCTTGCTCAAGGGAAAGCTCGGTGGCCGGAGTCAGCTGCAGCACACCGTCCGAGGCTTTACTTCGCATATTAGTCAGTTGCTTACCTTTGCAAACATTTATAGCAATGTCTTCGTCTTTGCCATTCATGCCGATTATCATGCCTTCATAGACTTCCGTCCCCGGCTCAATAAAAGTAATACCCCTGCCCTGGGCATTATTAAGTCCATAGGCCAAAGCAGTTCCCCCTTGGCTCGCGACAAGCGCTCCGCGCCGGCCTCTGGGCATGGCTTTACCAAGCGGGCGGTAGTCCAAAAAGCTGGAATTGAAAACAATGGTGCCTTTAGTCGCGGTATTTAAATGGCTCCGAAGGCCAATCAAACCGCGTGTGGGCATAATATATATAAACTCAGCCTCACTCTCTGCCACAGGCTCCATTTTTGTAAGCAGAGCCGCTCTTTTGCCAAATTCTTCGGTAATAACTCCGGTGTGTACACTCGGCACGATAATATACACTTCCTCATAAGGCTCGCATTTTTGTCCGTTTATTTCTTTAATAATCACCTCCGGCTTGCCCACTTCCATTTCATAGCCTTCCCGTCGCATGGTCTCCAAAAGGATTGATAAATGGAGCTCCCCCCGTCCGGACACAGCAAATTTACCGTTGCCCAGCTTAGCCACTTTCAGGCTCAAGTTTGTTTCAAGCTCACGCATGAGCCGCTCTTCAATCTGCCTGGCGGTGACGAATTTGCCTTCTTTGCCCGAAAAAGGCGACGTGTTTGGCCCCAAGCTCATGTGGAGTGTGGGCTCACCAATGGCAACACCGGGCAAAGGGCTGGTATCCGAAGTTACCACCGTATCATTAATTTTGGCTATAGGGATACCGGAAAAAGATACGATCTCACCGCTTTGGGCTTTTTTAACCTCTGCCCTACCGAGGCCCTGCCAGACAAAAAGCTTTTCTACCATAAAAGAAGTCTCTTGCCCCGCAAGCTTTACTTTGTCGCCCGCTTTGATTTCCCCTTGATGAACTCTCCCTATCACAATTCTTCCCAAATGAGGGTCATAATCAATTGAGGTCACAAGCATTTTAAAGGAGCCGTCAATTGAAGTTTTTGGCGAAATTTCTTTTTTAATGGTCTCCAGAAGCGGCGTGACATCGCCCTTACTTTCTCCCCGAGGTAAAGAATAATAGACCGCGCCTTCGCGCCCGACAGCATACAAAATTGGAAAATCAAGCTGCATCTGGTCCTGCGCAAGTTCCAAAAACAGATTTTCCACTTTGGCTATAGAAGAGGACGGATTTGCAAACTTCTTGTCGATTTTGTTGATAATCACAATAATTTTGAGGCCAAGTTCAAGGGCTTTTTTTAAGACAAACCTGGTTTGCGGCATTGGGCCTTCTTGAGCATCTATAATTAAAAGCGCCCCATCTGCCATGCCCAGCGTGCGCTCGACCTCACCGGAAAAATCCGCGTGCCCAGGAGTATCAATAATATTTATTTTGATATCTTTATAATTTACAGCGCAATTTTTGGCTAAGATTGTAATACCGCGTTCGCGTTCAAGCTCGAAGCGATCCATAATTTGGGTTTGCTGCATTACCTCCTCATTATCACGAAATACATGACATTGCTTTAAAATGGCATCCACAAGCGTGGTTTTTCCATGGTCCACGTGGGCAATGACGGCAATATTGATAATTTTTTGCATAGTTAATTCCAAAAAAAATCCCCCTTAAGTTACGGGGAATAACTATTCTAGCACACCAAGCTGGAAAAAATCTATTTAATCAAGCCTGGCGTTCATTTCATACAAAGCCACGATAAACAAAGACTCACTCCAGCCCAGGGGCGTGTTTTCATTGTATTCCGGGCTATTACTAAAATATAGCTCGGGCATGCCGTCTTTGGTGTCCTGGGCGATCAAGTCTTTCAAAAGCTCCTCGGCCTTATCATTAAGCCCCATTTTTTGATAAATTATTGCCAGCCAGGACAGGCCAAAAGTCCACTCGGCTTCTTCGCTTACACCGTCTTGATTTTTATTGTAATACCGGTCCCCCTTGTAGCGGATAACGCCACGCTTTTTAAGGAGGTGATATTCCACGTTTTTCAAAATATGTTTTTTTTGTTCTTCATTAACCACGTCATACGGCCAGATCAAAGAAAGCTGGGCAAGGTCAACAAATTTGCGCTCAGATTCCCGCGGCAAAAGCTCACTTAGGGCTTTTTCGCCTTTTTTAAGCAAAGAAATCGGCACTTCAATATATGAAAGTCGGGAAACGGAGCGCAGACCGGCCACACAAGCTCCCACACTTGAGGCATGAAGCTCCTCATCCTCCTCCCACATACCCGAGTCCAGATCCCTCCAATATTCGATTGCTGCTAAATATTTCACAAGCTTATTGACAATACGGATATGATCCGGTGTTTTAATCACCGAGCGCTTATTTTTTATTTCAAGCTCACCCAAGCGAAACAAGATGCAGCCCACCGCGTCGTTTTGTTTATTACCCCATTCTTCCCAAAATTCGTCAAAAGTTTCGGGATGAAAACGCGCGTGTATGTATTCATAGCTATGGTGCGGCTTGTTTTTAATGGCCATATCCACCTTGTCTTCGTGCTTGAGAAAGATATTTAAAATCGCCCTATAAGTGCGCTCGATGGTTTTCCAGTCCCCGATCACTTCAAAGGCAAGTGTTTCATAAAAATTATCCCTAAGCCAGCTTTTATCATAGCCTGTTGGCACGTCTTGCTTTGAAGCCAAAAACAGCCCGGATTTACTTTGCAGGCTTTTTAAAATTCTTAAATGCCGCTTAATTAATTCGTCATAGCTCGCCCTGGCCATATGTTATTTTATACTATAGCGCTATTTCAGTTAAAAGTTTAAAACCTGGAAACAATACCCCGACAATCAAAACAAAAAGTGGCAGGTGTCCATATACACAACTTTTCTGGGGTCTGGTGTAGTATAGGCTAATTTTGTAACAATTTTTCTGTCAAAGCCGGAGCTGCCGATAATATAAATCATGTCATAGTCATCCGCATGAATTATATTTCCAAGCTCCTTTGCTCCGCCCCTACTTTTCCCGCCCCTGACTTCCACGTTGGTTGATCCCGTCTGGTCTCTACCCAAGTCCTCGATCCTCTTGGCCAGGTTGGCTCCCAGAAAAGGAAAGGTGCCACTTTGTGCCAGCTTACCTTTGTCAGGCATAAGTCTGTTGGTCCAAAGCACTAGTTTATCGGCAGCCTTGACTAACCTTGTGAATAAAAATATCCGCTCAAAGCCTGCCTTTTGGACATGGACAGGGCTCACCATAACGCCGTCAAAATCCATGACTACTAAAACTTTTGCATTACCAACCAGGAGGCTTTTTTCATATTCCGACAAATACTGTGGGTTCGAAGCGTGGGTTTTGTCTGGCAATCTATTCCCCATAATGCTGCGTTCAAATATTTTGTATAAATCCGGATTGGCGCCGCCTTCGGCAATTTTCCTGCATTCAATAGATCTTTGCCCCAGGCTTTCCCTTGTTCTATAAAAATCAATATGCCCCGGGCTAATCCAGTCCAACAATCCTACATCTTCAGTCATGTTTTATTATAATCGCAATTCTCCGGAAAACTACACTGAAGGGCTTGTCTTAAAGTATTTAGGACGCGATACATTTCGGACAATTGCTCCGCTATCGGCACGACACAAAAAGTATGGGTCTTTATTGCCACCAGGGGAACTTTCTACTGAAAAAAGTAATCTTACTACCTCACAATCCAGACTTAATTCTTCTTGTACCTCCCGAATAACCGACTCTTCGGGTGTCTCCCCATCTTCCACCCCACCGGTAGGACAATAATTGCCATTCTTGAACAAAACCAAAATAAAGATGGTTCTGTAACAATTCCAGAGGTTCTTCAACCTTACACGAGATTTGGTAAAATTCTTCCCAATGGTAATGTTGCTTAAAATATTCCGCATTAGAACCCTATAAGCTATTTTAAGGGTAAAGGTCTGAGTTGACACTATAGGTACTGGCTGCCCGGCAGGGATTCGAACCCCAATTAGCGGATCCAAAGTCCGCTGTCCTACCATTAGACGACCGGGCAATGCTAAACTTATCAGGCTCAATTTTAACACAAAAAAGCTAATTACTCTAAAATGATATTGACTTTTTGGGTTTGGTTGAAAAACATGGGGATGTAGCGGTAATAATTGCCGATTACCAAAGCCACAAAAACAAAAAGCAAAGTAAAAAATACCGTAAGCTCGATCTTTCTTGTTCTATAAAGCAAATAGGAAAAAATGCCAAAAACAAAAAAGCCTACAACCTCCAAAAGCAAAAAGCGGTCAAAAATCGGCCGTGCGTCGCAGCCCAAGGGATCATAATTTATCAAACACGGGTGGGTAAGGCTATTGATGTGAGGCAGCAAAACCAAATAAAAACAAAAGGCTAAAACAGTAAGGATAAACCACTTCATCGCACTTTAAATATTTTTTTAAAAAGCCTCAGCACAGATCCTTGAGCGCATGTTTGTTTTTCTGGTTTTTGCGGATAGGTATGTTTTGCATAAACCGGCCTGGACCAGACGGATAAAATGAGCCACTTGCCCGCTTCATTTTTTTTGGCAACCACTTCTATTTTTTCGGTGCCATAAATTTTGTAATAAATCCAGGCCCCTTTGGATTTGGCATAGCGGGATTGGTCCGGGCTATTGAACGTTGCCCAAGCATTACCTTGCCTGATGCCTCTTTGCCTGAGCCTTTCCAAAGCATGATTGGTCCAGATGACGCCCCCGAAGTTTTGATCCATAAAAAAATTATACACCAAGCGGCTTGAGTTCTTGCAAAAGCTTGGACGTGTCAAAAAACTTTGCAAAAAACGAATTCACACTACTTTTATTAATTGAATCAAGAACTCCGTGATGTGCCGAAACCATTAGCACGGTAATTGCTTTTGGCCTGGTCTTTTTTATTTTTTGAACAATTACCCAACCGTCCATATCAGAAAGCACCATATCCAAAATGGCCATATCTGGCAAAGTATTTTTTTAAAAAACGCAAAAAATCGCGCACACAATCAAAGGGGGTTACTTTATAGCCCCTTTCCTAAAGCGCCAAACTAATCGCACTCAAGATGGCTTGATCGTCTTCAACTACCGCTATATGTATCTTTGTTTTTTCGTCCTTCACTACTCAATTATTCTTCCTCCTTTTAACAAGTCTTACAAATTGCAGAAAGAAAGCCTTGGGCTAAAGCCCATTACTTTCTTGGCTCTATCAGCTTTATGAGCAGATATAGTAAGAAAAAAGCAAGAATAAGAAGAAAATTTATGAAGCCGGTCGGGTTTGCTTTTCCATGTAGTCCAAAAGCTCAAGCGTAAGCATATGGATCTGTTTTTTTATAAACTCGCGGATGTCGTGGCCAATGTGCTCACCTAGATACGCTAAAAGCCCTTCATCGTGCGGCTGTTTGCAAAATTCACACAAAAATTCCTGATGGTTTTTTTGCGGCAATTCATCTAAGATGCAGCCGATCACGCGGTGGTGAATAATCTCATCTACCAAGTGGTAAATCTCCTCACGTTCCTCGGGGGTTTTGGCGATTTTTTTAATCTTTTTCTCCACCTCAGTTAAATCAATTAAGTGGTCGTAAAATATTTTACTCATCTTTTTATTGCTTGTTTATTATACTAACCGGCCCCAAAGGCACAGTATTATCCGGGTCATCGACAAACATCACAACTACAGGGCCTTTTTTGAAGCGAGACCCGCCCAAATAATCCATCACCTCGGGGCTGCCGCCATAATGCTTTCCTGTCCAGGCTGCTGGGCCTGCATCTGCGATTGAGGCCACCACGGCCTTGCCGTTGTCGCGGTTTAAGATCAAAACTTTTCTGTATTTGTACCAATCGCGCAAGTACGGCTGCCGCCGGCCCCAATCAGGCAAGTACAAAGTCTGCACCACAGCATACCAACGCTCGGTTTCAATCAATTCAGGCGTAAGCTCCGCCTTGGAGGGGGCAAAATAGCCCCAAGCCCCAAGCCCAGCAGCTATGCCTTCTTTCAAGATCTTTGAAGAATTTTCCGAGCCATAGTCGCCCTCACTAGGGGCATGGAGGGCCAAGGCATCCCCAGGAAAGCGCCTGAGGTGCTGCTCGGCGCCAATCACGCCATAAATAGTATTTAGATGCTCGCCTTCCAACGTGGCTTTAGCATTAATGCCATAAATATCGGCAATTGCCTGCTCCAAGTATTTTTCTTCATTGCGGCTCAAGGGCCTGGTGGACGTGGGCAGCGACTGCAGCATTTCCTTCAAATAAGTTTCCGGCATCTGAGTATCTTTTTCGCCTGCAAAGCTCCGTATTATCTCGCTTGGATAAGGCAAATTTTTAACCCCCGAAGGCGGGGACAGAAGCAAGGTGCCAGTTAAAGCGCCCGTGCCCAAAAGCTTTGCAGAATGCTCGCGGATTTTGCCCAAATCAAGCTCTTTCCCACGCAAAAATTCATCGGCCAAATGATATTTTTCTTTGAAATTTTTCTGGGCTTCCAGGCTTCTGAGCTTTAACTGGGCCCTGAAATCCTCATAGTTTTTTAAATTTTTTCGGGCAGCTGGCATTTAGTTAATATGTTTATGAATACTGTTTAGGGTTTCCGTTTTCCCCAAGATCACAAGTGATTCGTTGATGGGCGGAATTATTTTGGCACCGGTGATGGCAAGCCTTAAATCTATAAAAAATTTGCCGACCTTAAAGCCTTCCTTCTCAATCATAGCCATGATTCTGCCATTTATGGTTTCTAAATCCCAGTTCTTTAGGCTTTTCAGGGTTTGATGGACCGAGCTCAAATGCTTTTTAAAATCAGATGATTTAAAATCTGGGTCAATGGCTTGTGGTTCCTCAAAAAAGAATTTAGTCATGTCTTCAAACTCGCTCAAAAGCTTGACGTGCCTGTTTAACAAAGGCACGATTTGTTTGATTAAACTAAGCTCATATTTATGGCCATAAAATTGATAAACGCGCTTTGCTAGCTCACCTGTGGGTAGGGACTGCATATAATGACTATTTAGCCAAAGCAGTTTTTCGCGGTTAAAAATGGGGTTACTTTTTTGGAGCCCCTCGGGCCCGAAATGTGTGACAAACTCATTTAAGCTGAATATTTCAGTATTATCCTTCGGTGCCCAGCCCAAAAGCATGACAAAGTTCAGAAGTGCCTCTTTTAGATAGCCTTCGGCTAAAAAGCCCTTGATGGAAACACTGCCCTTTCTTTTACTCATCTTACCTTTGCCCTCTGGGTCCAAAATATCTGTAATGTGCCCGATTTCCGGCATCTTAAAGCCTAAATATTTATAGATTAAAATATGGATGGGAGTACTGGGCACCCAATCGTGGCCCCGGAGAACATGGGTAATTGCCATGCCCGCGTCATCAACCACCAAAGCCAAGTGACACGTGGGAAAACCATCCGATTTTAAAAGTGTGGTATCTGCTACCTCAGAGGTATTCCAACCAACTTTTTTGTTTAAAACATAATCGATAAAACTTACGCTTTCGTTGTCGGGGACTTTCAGCTTTATAGCCCCTGATTTAAAATTTTTGTCACGGCAGGGGTCGCGCAGAATTTTGCTATAGCCGTCTTTTTTGGCGTCTTTTGGCTGGCATCGGCAATAAAATGCGTGGCCCGCTGCAACCAATTTTTCGGCCGCATTCAGGTAAATGCCGCTTGCGACGCGTTCGGATTGAACATAATACTCATCCCAGCTTAAACCAAAAATTTGCAAATCCTTTTTGATCATTTCAACAGCCTGGGGAATTTCTCTTTTTTTGTCTGTGTCTTCAATACACAAAATGAATTTTCCGTTTTGAGATTTTGCAAGCGCATACGAATACAGGGCAGTTCGAAACCCGCCTATATGCAAAGACCCGGTCGGCGAGAGAGAAAATCTAGTCCTAATCATATTTGAATTCTATCACCCTAAAAAGATATACTCAAAACAAGCTATGGCTGTTACTCTTACCGACGTGGCAATCAAAACCAGAAAATCCATCCGCTGGGGAATATACTTGGTGATTTTTATCCTCATTGCCCGCTTTGCCATAAGTAGTGCCCGCTCGATCAAAAACACCTTTTTTCCGGACCCTCCACCTCCGCCCACAGTAGGCTTTGATGTGCTGTCTGCCATCCCTTTCCCCGAGCCTACTCAAAACCTGCCGCAGCTATCTGTGACTACGGAAACCGCAACTGGCACCCTTCCCCAGTTTCCCCAGTCTATGCCCGTATACTTTATGCCTAAAGCCTTGCCTACTTTAAACTCAGTGGACACTGCAAAAACTAGGGCCAGAAATCTGGGCTTTACCAATGACCCGATTGAAATATCGCAAACCATCTACCGCTTTAACCACCCTACAAATCCTTCGTCCCTTACCATGAACATTGTCTGGGAAACTTTTTCCATAGCCTACGATCTGGCATCAGACCCCAGCCCGATGCAAAAAAATCCGCCCCACCCCGAAGCGGCCGTCGGCCAGGCAAAAACTTTGCTGCGGAATGCCAATTCCCTGCCTCAGGATTTGGCAGGCCCTACGCCGCATGAATTTCTAAAAGTAGAAAGTCAAAAGCTTGTCCAGGCGATATCACTGTCAGAAGCGGATCTCATAAAGGTAAACTTATATCGGAAAGATTTTGGCACTAAAGAAAATCCTATCCCCACAGTCACCCAAGACCCCAACGAAGCCAATGTCTGGTTTATCTTAAGCGGCACGGGGCAAACGGTAGCGGCCGAATATCATTATTACCGTATAGACGAAGAAAAAATGCACACCTACCCCATCAAAACTGCGGCCCAGGCTTTGGAGGATCTTAAGGCGGGACGCGGCTACATTGCGAACCTTGGCCTGAACCAAGATGGCTCAGTAATCATCCGCGACATTTACCTTGCTTACTACGATCCAAGCGTAAGCACGGAATTTTTCCAACCGGTAGTGGTTTTTGAGGGCGACAATAACTTTGTGGCTTATATCCCGGCTGTCACCGACCAGTACTACGAAGTTCCCTCAGTAACCCCAGGGCCCCAACCAACTCAAGAGTGAAGCTCTTGCCAGGTGTAGCTTGCAAATAGCCATTCAATAAGTTTTTTGGTTTCACCAAACCGGTCCTGGCTTCCCAAAAGAGCAATGATGATGCGCCTGCCATCACGATTCACATAAGTCACCAGGTTTTCGCGAGCATTTTCCGTCCAGCCCGTTTTTATGCCTTGCACGCCTTCAACCTCCCCTAAAAGTTCATTAATATTTGTAAGCTTGTGTACATACGTTTTTTCTACATTGGTTACTTCAGTAGATTTCGTACCTACAATGTGGGCAAACAGGGGGTTGCGCATGGCTACCTCGGACAAGCGCACCAAGTCACGCGCTGTGGAAACGTGGCCCACATCCTCCAAGCCCGAGGGATTAACAAAGTGCGTATTGCTAAGCGATAGACTTTCGGCTTTTTGATTCATGGCTCTTATGAAGCCCTCCCTGCCCATGGGGTGGTGGCTGGCAAGTGCTTCTGCGGTGTCATTGGCGGAAAAAATCAAAAGGCCCTGTATTAAATCATATATTGTGATCTGCTCGCCGGCAAAAAGCTTCATATTCTGCCCCACTATTTTTATTTCAGGAACTGTCACCACTTCATTTAGGTTATATAGATCCATTGCCACAAGCGCCGTCATGATTTTTGTGGTCGAAGCCGGAAGAAGTATAAGGTCCGGATTTTTTTCATACAAGATCACTGCTGAATCCATGTCCACAGCTATCACCCCCTGGGCAGTTAAAATTGGCACACTTTGGCCATCTTTTAAAAACGGCATGGGGCTTACCTCGCCTGCCTGAAGATAAAATTCGCTTAAAGCTACTGGCTTGGCAGTTTCATAAATGGCCACGGCGGTAGTGGCCACCATGACAAAGCTAAGCATGGACAGGCCCAACAAATCCTTTTGCAATGCTTTTAAAATGCTCATCTTATTTTCTATCAGAAGCTATGCTAATCCCAAGCTCACGGAGCTGTGCCGGTGAGGCTTTACTGGGAGCGTTCATCACGGCCGTTTGGCCTCCTGCGGTTGCAGGAAAGGCAATTACTTCGCGCACACTTATTTCACCCAAAACAGCCATCAAAAAGCGGTCCAGCCCAAAAGCAATACCGCCGTGTGGAGGCACACCATAAGTAAAAGCAGTTAAAAGGTGCTCAAACTCACTTTTTTGCTCGTCTGTAAAACCAATAAGGCTAAATATTTTTTCCTGGACTTCCGGTGTATGAATGCGGATGCTGCCCCCACCAGCCTCAAAACCATTTAAAACAAGATCATACTGAAGCCCGCGCACTCGGGTAGGATCAATATCTAAAAGTTTAATATCATCCGGGTGCGGCGCCGTAAACATGTGGTGGGAAGGCGAAAATTTGGCCACCCCCGAGCCATAAAAAAAATCTTCTTTGGATTGCTCGATAAACAAAGGAAAATCTAAAACCCAGACAAAAGCAAGCTCATCCGGATTATTTTTGTCCTCTCTCAAGTCCGGCTTATCTGTTTGATATTTTTCTATAGCTTCTTGATGGCTAAGCCTTGGCCATGGATATCGAGTAATTTTTTTATGAGGAAAAATTGTTTTCGTAAATTGAGTAAACAATTCCTCCGTAATCTGCAAAATATCCTCTT
Organism: uncultured Gammaproteobacteria bacterium; assembly: GCA_964607795.1. GTDB lineage: Bacteria > Patescibacteriota > Microgenomatia > UBA8517 > UBA8517 > DYGT01. Next base: position 12,133 of record CAZSLA010000008.1, on the reverse strand, counting down.
GGGTCACAAATGACATCTCCATGTCCAACTGGGTAAACTCGCCATAGGCGCGATCTGCCCTGGGGTCTTCGTCCCTAAAGCAGCGGGCAATTTGAAAATAGCGCTCAAAGCCCGAAACCATTAAAAGCTGTTTATATTGCTGCGGGCTTTGTGGCAGGGCATAAAAAGAGCTCGGTTGCAAGCGTGAAGGCACCAAAAAGTCCCGGGCACCCTCGGGCGTGGCTTTGGTTAAAATCGGCGTTTCAATTTCTACAAAACCCAGATCCGCCAGATAATTTCTTACAAAGTGGGTAGCTTGGGCGCGCAAACGGATATTTTTTGCCATACGAGGACGCCGAAGATCCAGGTAGCGATATTTCATTCTTACTTTTTCATCAATGTCATAGCCATCACTAGTGAGGGGAATGGGGATTTCGCCTGCCAAGCTAAGAACGCTTAAACTTTCGGCCTGAAGCTCTATCCTGCCCGTTGCCAAATCTTTTTTAACCATCTTTTCCGGGCGCTTAGCAACCGTGCCCACAATCTCAACCACGGATTCAACACTTAACTTGGGTAGATTTTTGCCGACACACTGAATAAGGCCGGATCGATCGCGCAAATCCAAAAAAGTAATTTTGCCGTGGTCGCGAAGCGTAGACACCCAGCCCAAAAGGCGCACTTTTTCACCCACTTTTTTCGCAGTTTCGGAAACCAAGCTTCTTGTCATCACGCCCATACTATAGCATTTTTTTAGACCTTTAGCACAGATCAATCTGTTTCTTCACGAATGGCTTTTTGAATGATCCGCCTGGCAGTTTGCGTTTTAACAAACCTCAGCCAATCGCGGTTTGGCTTTTTGGGATTTTTGGCTTTAATAATTTCTACCACTTGCCCGCTTTTAAGCTTGCAAGAAAGCGGCACCACCTTGCCATCCACTTTGGCGCCCTGGATATAGTTTCCCAGCTTGGTGTGGACGCAAAAGGCAAAATCCACGGGTGTGGCGTCAACCGGCAGATCAAATACGTCGCCTTTGGGAGAAAAAACAAAATTGTGGTCACTCAAAGCATCAAACTTAACTGCTGCCAAAAACTCCTTTGAATCCACAATTTCCTCCTGCCAAGTTGCAAGCTGCTTGACCCAATTCAGCTTATCTTCACCTACACTTATACCTGCTTCGAGCTCGTTGCTAGTCACTTTTCCTCTCGACTTTGCCTCGCTATAAGCCCAATGTGCAGCCACTCCATATTCCGCTTCTTCGTGCATGGTGAATGTCCGTATCTGGACTTCAACTATCCGATTTTTTGGGCCAAACACTTTGGTGTGGATGGAGCGGTAACCATTTGGCTTAGGCTGGGCAATAAAATCAGAGATACCCAAATGAGGCACCGGCTTGTAATGGCTATGCACCACCCCCAAGGCCACATAGCAATCCTTAATGCTGGACACCAAGATACGCATAGCAACGATGTCATGTATTTGGGAAAAATCACCCTTAATGTCTTTTCTTTCCAACTTACGCCATAGCGAATACAAGTGCTTTTTTCTGGCATGAAGCTTGGCGCCGGCCACCGCTTCTTTGGCAAGGGCACGAAGAATGGTGCGGCGCATCTTGAAGATGTGCTGGGATGCTTCTTTGTATTGCGAACGAGAAAGCTTTATAACCTCCTCGTATTTTTCCGGATAAACATAAGGAAAAGCTAAATCCTCAAGCTCGCTTTTTACTTCTCCCATGCCCAGCCGCTCGGCCAAAGGCGCAAATATTTCAAGCGTTTCCTGGGCGATCTTTTTTTGCTTACACGGGGCGAGCGATGAAAGCGTACGCATGTTGTGGAGCCTGTCTGCAAGCTTGATTAATACCACGCGCAAATCCTGAGACATTGCCAAAAACATCTTGCGTAAATTTTCCACAAATTCATTGTTGCGGCTACCCCGCAGGCGGATGCGCCCCAAAGTAGTCACCCCCATGACCAGCTCCGCAATACCCTCTCCAAACACCTCTTTAAGGTCTTCATACGAAGCAGCCCCATCATCCACGCTATCGTGCAGAATGCCGGCAATAATGGAGTCTGTGTCCAAGCGCCAGTGGATAAGAATTTTGCCCACTTCATAACCATGCCAAATATAATCCTCGCCGCTTAAGCGTTTTTGACCAAAGTGAGCAGCTACTGCAAAAGACAAAACTTTATTTAATTTAGCTTCATCTAAGGGAATATTATTTTCCTCGCACAACAAGATCATCTCCCTTACTTTTGCCTGCATGGCTTATTATAATCCAGAACACAAATTATTTAACCTAAGTTTGAGGCTTGATGTCTTTTATTTTCAGCTGAAGGCTTTCTTTGCCATTCCAGCGATTGATATCCAAATTATAAGCGACATCAACTATTTTCCCCACCGGCAACTCAGGAGCATATTCTCCAAAGCCAAAAGCTATAGCCGGGTATTCACGCTCGTTTGCCTGCAAGCTAAGGCCCAGGTGCTTGCCATCTCGCCCCAGGATTTTACTGGACTTAATTTCCACGCCCCTGGTCTGAAAAACCGGCGTAAAGTTCCCGACACCACAGGGCTCAAAGGTTAAAAGCCTCTCTGCCAGATCCCAGCTAAGAAGGTCAAACCCGAGCTCTAAATCAATAAACAATTTTCGAAGCCGCATGTCCTCAGTCAACTGTGAAGCTGTAATTTTGTCAATTTCATTAATAAAACTGCCCAGATCGTCTTTTTTGATGCTAAAGCCCGCAGCCATTTCATGCCCGCCTCCGGACAATAAATAGGTTTCAAGCTTACGGATAGCATCAATTATATTAAAGCCGTTAATAGACCGAGCCGAGGCTTTGTAAATGCCGTCTTTTTCGCTCATGACAATTGCCGGCAAATAATAATGTTCCACAAGCTTGGAAGCGGCAAGGCCAATTACGCCCTCGTGATAGCTTTCGTGAGCAAGGATGATAATATTTTTCCACTTCTTTTGCTTTGCAGCATCGCTCGCGTGGGCAATAACTTCTTCCACTATTTGCTGGCGCTTGGTGTTGGTTTTTCCTAGTAAGTATGCGTAACTTTGGGCTTGAGTTTGGCTTTTGGTACACAGAAGGCGCAGCGAATCCAGCGCATGCTCCAGCCTGCCCATGGCATTTATGTGCGGAGCCAAAATATAATTTATTTCATAAGTCCCGATATCTTGCTGATTAATGTGCGCCACCCAGCACAAAGCCAAAATTCCCGGACGAGATGTTTTCCTCAAAGCCTGTATCCCGTGAGTAACCAAGGAGCGGTTGATCCCCAAAAGCGGCAGCTGGTCAGCCACTGTCCCCAAAGCCGCAAGCCCCAAAAGCTCATCTATATCAAGATCGCCATTAAAGATTTTGTTAAGCTCGCGAACAATAAACCAGGCAACTCCCGAACCACTCATCTTGGCAGTATGAATAATTGCCAAAACATCGGGCTTTTTATCCCCAGGCTTGTGGTGATCGGAGATAACCAGATTAACGCTCAACTCTTTGGCTTTAAGGGCTGCTTTAAAAGCCACGATGCCATTGTCCACGGTGATGATTAAGCCCAAATCCGGATATTGGTTTTTAAGCTTTTCAATTGAATTAGCCTGAATACCATAGCCCTCATCAAAACGGTTCGGCAAATAGGGCATCACTTTAAAGCCATAGGCATACAAAGCCTCCCACATGATGGCAGTGGCGCTCACGCCGTCTGTATCATAATCGCCAAAAACTATGACCTGTTCGTTCTTTTCTTTGGCCTGCTTTAATCTTTTAATTAACTTTTTTATTTCTGTATCCTCCAGGCCCACCTCGCTTAAAGATATATGCTTTGGCATAGGCGGGCTAAAAAAGTCAGAAATATCCGCCGGTTTTTCGATCCCGCGGGCGCTTAAGAGAAACTCAATAATTTCTTCTATTTTGGCGTTTGCCTTTTTTAAAGTATGTCTAGTTCTCCAAATGCGTGCATCCATAACTGTTATAATTGTATAGCAAACCAACAAATGATATTTAACATCCCAAACGAAGTTTACAAAATCCTAACTGCTTTTAATAAAGCAGGTTTTGAAATTTATATCGTCGGCGGCGCCGTCCGGGATTTTTTGATGGGAAAAATGATCGTTGATTGGGATTATACGACCAATGCCACACCTGAGCAAATCATAGCCCTTTTTAAAGATGCATTTTACAATAACCAATTCGGCACTGTCGGCATTCCGAGCCAAGACAAGGAGCTCAAGCCGCACGAAATAACAACGTACAGAACAGAGCACGGCTATAGCGACAGCCGCCGGCCGGATCAAATAGACTGGGGGGAAAGCCTGGCTGAGGATTTAAAGCGACGCGATTTTACGATTAATGCTATGGCCCTGGGGCTTACAAAAAATAATGAGCTTGAGGCTCAGGCAATTGCTGCCCACGGGGGCGGCAAGAAACTAAAATTTTATCTGTATGATCCATATAAAGGTAAATATGATCTCGGGGAAAAGCTTATCCGCGCAGTTGGGGAGGCAAACGAACGCTTTTTGGAAGATGCACTCAGGATGATGCGGGCGGTGCGCATTGCCTCTGAGCTAAACTTTAAAATCGAGCCTGCAACTTTAAATGCCATCAGATCAAGTGCCGCTTTAATTAATAAAATTAGCGGTGAACGCATCCGCGACGAGCTGTTTAAAATCCTTGCCTCAAATAATCCAAGCAAAGGCGTGGAACTCCTTAATGAAACAGAACTTCTGGAAAAAATCTTGCCCGAGCTTAAAAAAACCTTTGGCGTCGAACAAAAATCTCCCCAAAGGCACCACATCTACGACGTTGGAACTCATCTATTAAAGTCCCTCAAAGAAGTGCAAACACAAGACCCGCTTGTACGCCTGGCCGTGTTAATTCACGACATCGGCAAGCCTCAAACTTTTAAAATCCAAAAAAATAATGTCATTACTTTTTATAACCACGAGGTTGTGGGTGCAAGGATTGCCAAAGAAATTGCCGAGCGACTAAAGCTAAGCAAAAAACAAAAAGACAAGCTGTGGAAGCTTGTCCGCTGGCACCAATTTACAGTAAATGAAAACCAGACAGACACAGCTCTTAGGCGATTTATCACTAAAGTAGGAGTGGAAAACGTCGAGGATATCCTCGAGCTGCGCCGGGCCGACAGGATCGGGGGCGGTGCCTACGCAACCAGCTGGCGCACTGAGGAATTTAAAAAAAGGCTTATTGAAGTCCAAAAGCAGCCTTTTACTGTCCACGATCTTAAAATCACCGGTCACGATGTGATGGAACAACTTAGGCTTAAGCCAGGCCCCGAAGTCGGGGAAATTTTAAACCAGCTTTTTGCCAAAGTGGAGAACCAGGAAATTCCCAATGATAAGGAAATACTTCTTGAGAAGCTGAATGACCTCAAAAAGTAATAAATCCACGGGCTAAAGCGCGTGGATTTATGAGCAGATATAGTAAACTCACTTTTTGAACCGCTTTTGCATGCGCTCCCATAGCACCAAAGTCGGCACTGCCACAAAAGGTGAGGAATAGGTACCCAAAATCGTCCCCATCAATAGCGCTGCGGCAAACCAAAAAATGGTGCTACCGCCAAAAAACATCAGCGCAGCAAGCATCAGCGCAATAGTTACGGAATTATTGATTGAACGACGCATAGTTTCTGTTAAGGCCCGGTTGGCAACTTCCTCAATCGTGCCGCCGTGCTTTTTTCTGATTTCGCGAATACGGTCAAAGACCACAATCGTGTCGTGCACTGAAAACGACAAAGTGGTAAGGAGGGCCGTTACAAATAAAAAATCTGCTTCGGCACTAAAAAAGTGGCCCAATAAGGAAAAAAGGCCGATCAAAATAAAGTTATCATGAAGCATTGCCAAAATCGCAGAAGTGCCGAATTTAATACTTCTAAATTGTAAAGCCACCCAAGACAAAATGGCCAAGGTGGAGACAATAAGGGCATAAATAGTCTTTTTCACAAGTTCCGGCCCAATCGATGGCCCAACGCGTTCAAAGCGCACCTCTGAGGCCTCCTGGCCTTCCTCTTCATTTAAAAGCTCCAAAATCCGTTCCCGTTGGCTTTGGTCAATTTCACCCAAACGGAAAAGATAATTATTTTCGCCGATTTGTTGGATGCTTCCTACCTCGATATTGTTATCTGCCAAAAAAGCAGTCGCGCTTTCCGTGGAAAGCTCTTTAGAAAACTGATATTCCACCAATATCCCGCCACGAAAATCAATACCCAAGGCAAGCCCCCAGTTTAATAGACTAAACACTGATACCGCGATAAAAATCCCAGAAACAAGGGCATAAAAAAGGCGATACTTCATCCAATTTATTATCATTTTGTTTTCCTTTCTTTAATCATTAAACGCAATAGGTTGCGCGAGACAAAAATTCCGGTAAACAAACTTATTATAATTCCCAAAGCTAAAGTTATGGCAAAGCCGCGCACAGGCCCGGAGGTGTGGAGGAATGACCAATTTAGAGGATTCGCCAAGACAAAAGCCGTTACCAGGGTGGCAATATTAGCGTCCTTAATCGAATCCCAAGCACGGTCAAAAGAAGTTTCCATGGCATAGACCAAATTGATGCCTTTTACCCGCTCTTCGCGGAAACGCTCAAAAATCAAAATATTACTGTCCACCGCCATACCCACCGACAGCAAAAACCCGGCAATCCCCGGCAGCGTAAGCACCACCGGAATAAGCTTGTAAATGGCAAGTGTGAGGGTGCCAAAAATGATAAGCCCGACATTAGCAATTAACCCCAACTTGCCATAAAAAATAAGCATAAAAATAAATACCAGGGCTATGCCAATGAAACCGGCTTTGATGCTTTTTTGCACAGACTCTGCACCCAAAGAAGCACCCACGGTACGCTCGGAAACAAGCTCCACGGGCACTGGAAGCGCACCGGCATTCAACTGGATAGACAGGGCTTTTGCTTGATCCAAAGTAAAATCGCCATTGATTTGCGCGTTGCCACCCGTGATTTTGTCCTGCACCACAGGCGCCGAGATCATTTGATTATCCAAAATTATGGGCAAGGGTTTGCCTATATTAGCCTCGGTTAAATCGGCAAACTTCCGGGTGCCTTCATCCGTAAACTCAAGCGTCACCACCGGCTTGCCGCTTACTTGATCAAAGGAAACGCCGGCGCCTTTAAGATCGCCGCCTGTAAGCTCAGTAGGCACAACCTGGCTATCCTCCGGTGTTTCGCCTTCCACGACCCGGGCAAAGACAAGCTGCGCAGTCTGGCCCACGAGGGAAATGGACTCCCGGGTATTACCAGCCCCGGGAAGCTCTACAATGATGCGCTCTTTTCCCTCAAAAGAAGCAAGCTGGATATTGGGCTCGGAGATACCAAATAGGTTTACCCTGCGCTCAATGACTTCGCGCAAACCCTCCAAAGCCTGAGTCTTTTGGCTGGCTTCAATCCCCCCCAAGTCAGCCTCAAAGACCAAATAACTGCCCCCAACTAAATCAAGGCCCAGCTTCAAATCAAAATTGCGCTTGATCTCAAATCTGCCCACAGAAATGCTCAGATCTTTTCTGGTCAGGGTTTTATCCACATCTAAGCCCAAGAGGGAAAATTTAAGCGGAATACTTTTGGGAAGACTGATTAGAAGCGCCAGAGCAAAAAGAATGAAAATAATGAGTAGCCTACGGCCAAGTGGTTTGTACATGTTAACTTACGAGCCCTTCCTCATCGCCGATAATCATCACACGGCTTTCTGCAAGGATGCCCAATAAAAACGGGTCGCGGCGCTTTTTGCGAAATTCCAGCTCCTCACGGCTCATGACAGTATAATTTATTTCCCGGCCGCGCTTGGATTCTTCTACACGGATTAGGGTGGCAAGCTCGGGGAGTACAATATCCCCAACCACCAAAATATCCACCTCGTCCTCCTTTTGTGGATCTTTATGTCGAACAAATTGTCCCGAAAACATCGCATAATTTACTTTACCTATCTTTTTCTTGTTACTGATTATCTGCAAGCCTAAGCCCGTAGTTTTGGCAACTATGCCCAATAAATCACCATACAGCAAATAATCTGTCCGCGGCCAATAATAGACGCGGTTACCGCGCGCTTCTTTTTTTATCATGCCAGCTCCTTCAAGTCGGGAAAGCTCGCGACGAACGGCATTAATTTCTTCTTTAATTTCACGTACTATACCGCGCACATGGTACATTTCGCCGATATTGGAGAAAAAAAGTTCCAAAATCTTTATTCTTACTTTTGAAGTAATAAAATCGCCTAAGTCAGCCATATTTTATACAAAAGGGCAGTACTTTTATATTCTTTTAGTATACTACATCATTTCCCTGGGGCACAGCCTCGATCCAAATAGGACCGCGGACAAAGGAAATTTCATCACCGTTTTCATCCATAAATTTTGTCCTTGAGGAAATGACATCCTTTTCCCAAGTGCCCTCGGTCACCCGGCCATTTTGGAAAAGAAGCATCTCACCTTTACCAATGACTTCATAGTACATATGCAGCTCGGTATCCACAGGTCCCTCTTCCTCCACAAACATCACCAGCACATTTTTGGCTATTAACTGGGGCTTATCAAACTCCAAGTCTGTGTGCGGCTGACTGCCATTGAAGCGCTTATAATAATTACTCGTCTGGTCATATTCCCAACGGACGTCAAAATCCGGCTTATTACGCCAGAATTCAAAGGCAATGCTTGAAGCTTCAGGAACTGCAGGGTTATCGTCCGCAAATTTCCACAGTTCAAATTCATCCACCCAAGGATCACCGGAATCTGTTTTATAACCAAAGCCACGCTCAATACCCAAGTCAAACAAGAGGTCTGTGGAGCCGATGGCCGAGTGCTCCCAAGCACTTTCTGTGCCCAAGCGGTATTGGTCGCGCTTGATGGCGGGGTAGCTCACGTTCGCCCCTCCATCCAAGGCATTGCCGGTTGAATGCCGCCAGCCCATGTTAATAAGTTTCTCCAAAGCCTGGACACGAGGATTGACCTGGCCTCTGGGCTTTATCCCCCCAGGACAATTGCCGCAAATGTTGTTTGCCCCGCCATAATGGACAAACAAAGGCTCCGGCCCGTATTCAGCCGCCCAGTTTATTAGATACACGCGGGCGCTTCGGATTGGACCGATGGTCACGTCCTCAGCCGCGGCACCGCAATAAAACAAAGCCAAAAAGCGGGTAATACCGCCCTCAGCAACGATCTCGTAAACTATGTCCGCCTTTGACAAACCTGATTGAGGCCGCGAGTCCGTATGATTTTCAATGACTACCGCCATCGGCCGACGCTTTTCCCAGATCTCGCGCTCGACCTCGGAATACTTTTGGCCGTTTAATGGGCAAACTTCTGTTTTGGGAAGGCTTGCGATTCTATCACGCTCGTCCTGAAGCTCGGAAGAACTTTGGGTAGACCCGCTAAACATCGTAAACCCTGCCCAGGCAATGCCGGTAGTAAGCATATAAAGCCCCAAAAAACCTAAAACTGTGACTAATTTTTTATTCATGATCTTTTAGCCTTTTCAATTGCCTTCTTTTCCTCTTCACCCAGCTCAAGCTTACTTTTGCCATTTTCCACTGCTTTCACATACACTCTGGTGCGATCGCGCGTGTGCAAACAGCTTAGCACATATCCGTCATTTTTATTATTCAAAAGACATAGGCAAAAGCTCTGGTCTCCCCCGGTTTCGTCAAAAGGGTTAAAGCGGATAAGCCCCATTTTTTGAAAATAAGCTACAGAGCTTCTGTTTAATTCCGCTATCTTACTGTCAATGTCTTTTTGCTTGACGGCTATTTCTTTTTGCTCGGCCAAAACTTGCTCAAAGGCATTTAAAAGATTGCCGCTTTTCACACCTCTGCCGAGACGCCTGTAGTGATTATAAACCACAAAGACCATTGCGCTCAAGCCAATAAGCCATACAATGATAGCAGCTATTATGACTGGTAGTAAATCGGAAAGTTCTCCTGCCACTATATCAATATTAAAACTATTAGCTATACTAACACAAATATTAAAAATATGAACAAGCCTAAAAACTTTGAACAAGTTCTAAGCGTTTTCCAAAGACACTATAAACTTATACCCCTGGAGATCTTTGAAAAAGATCCGTACAAATCTTTGGTGGCAACTATCATGTCTTCACGCACCAATGATGATATAACCTTAAAAGCTGCTGCGCGCTTGTTTGCCAAAGCCCCCGATTTTGAGGCTCTTACCAAGCTTTCTCGAGATGAGATCGCAAAGCTCATCTACCCCGTTGGTTTTTACACTACAAAGGCCAAGCAGCTAAGCTATCTTGCATCTTTGGTCAGACAAAAATATGATGGCCGCGTCCCTGAAACCCAAGAGGAGCTGATTCTACTTCCCGGTGTGGGGCTCAAAACGGCAAACCTGGTGCTCTCGCGCACTTTTGGCAAACCTACAATTGCGGTGGACACACATGTGCATAGAATCAGTAATCTTCTGGGATGGGTGAAAACAAAGTCTCCCGAAGAAACCGAAAAGGAGCTAACCAAAATAATCCCCGAGGAGCATAGAAGGGACCTGAATCGGCTGTTTGTAAGCATCGGACGCCAGCACACTACAAAAAGAAAGTTGGAGAGCTTTTTGCGGCGAAACGGCTTCTTGCCTTAATAAGCGGCAATGGCCACGGCAAAACCGGCCTGGGCATAAATGCAGCCCCACACATATTCACCGCCGGTTAACAGCTTTTTGTGCCCCAAAGTATTTTCCCAGAGCCTCACTGCTTCATCCGGAGTACTAGCCCCAGATAAAAGAAACTCGCTGACTGTATAGGCCTCAAAAATGGGCCGCAGGTCTTGCCGTCGATCTGACATATTGCTAAAGCCTTCATGCCCGTCCAATTTCCCAAGCTCCAAAATTTCACTCAAACGGATTGCAGCAATGGTGCAAAGCTCGTCTTTATTGCTCAGGGGATTTACTCCGTATTCTATCCTTTTTTTATTAACAGCCGCCCACAATGCCGGTCCACCCCAAGTGGGCAGAGAAACTTCGAGGGATGGATTATAAACCACAGGCGCCGGAGATGCTGTATGAGTTATTTCCGAAATTTGCGGTGCGACCAATTTAGTCAAGGAAAAATCCCTGCCAAAAACACCGTAAACACCGCGGGCGTAACCGGCTACAAAACCAACAACCAAAAAAAGACCGGCAAAGACAAAAAGGCCAAACAAACTAAAAATCAGCATAATTACTTTTGTGAGAGCCGCTGTATTGACTTTGTTCTTCATTTTTAAATTACGATCGTGAACGGGCCGTCCAAATCAGTCGAAATATACATATAATCTCCAAAGCTGCCGGTTGCTACTTTGATGCCCTGGGCTTTAAGCTTGTCGATAAAATAATCATAAAGCAGACGGGCGCGCTTAGGCTCCATGGCTTGCAAAAACGATGGCCGGTTGCCTTTTTTGGTATCAGCAAGCAAAGTAAACTGCGATACCACAAGGAGTTCCATACCTGTTTGTCTAATCGACATATTCATCTTGACATTTTTATCTGCCATTATGCGAAGGTTTGCTATTTTATCAGCTAATTTTTCGGCGTCTTCTTCGCTGTCATTCTTTGCTATGCCCAAAAGGATAAATAAGCCCGCGCCTATCTGGCCCACAGCTCTACCCGTTTGAGTATTTATCACCCTGGCCTTATTTACTCTTTGGATAACAGCCTTCATACTGCATTATTCTAGCAAAAAAATCCCCCACCCGAAGGTGGGGAATTTAAGCGTTTCTGGAAAGCATAAGCCAGGTTCTGTTTTTGGTAATACCAAATGTGATCATCTATCTATCCCGATTTAATCGGGATCCCTGAATCTATACAAGGTGCCCTGTCCTTTAGGCGCACCGAAAAATCGGTGTCGGGAAGGATACCTCATGCGCCTAGGTCGCAGGTTGCAGCCGGGAGGATTGCCTCCCGTGAGATAACTAATGCATCTCACGGGATCCCGTTAAGTGCCGTAAGCTACTTAACTGGGACTTTTCACTCGTATTCTTAAACCTTTAAGGTTCTTGAATCGACATAGTCTCTGTTGCTCTGACTAGTTCCGGCGCTTAGCCGGAATGCCCGGTATTAGCCGGACCACCGCTTCCTTCTGCTGCCTGGACTTTCCTGTCCGGTTAAACCGGACCGATCACCGCTTCTCCAGAAACAAGGCCATTATACCAT
>CAZSLA010000007.1:0-32615 GCA_964607795.1 uncultured Gammaproteobacteria bacterium | reverse complement strand
AACTTATGCTTTTTATCTTTTTTGTTTCCGATTTATATTTTCCCCAGGTGCAAAGGCGTTACCCCCTGACCATAGACGTGGTAAATAAGCAGGAAATTGAAACTTTGGTATATCATGTGCAGGCCACTTCACGCCTAGCGCAGGCTTTGGAAATCCTGGCTCTTTCTTCTTATGTGCAATTTTATTTGGCGCATTTGTACAACGAGGATCCGAATTCAATCCCCTGGGTGGACTATTTTAAAAAGAGCCTTGCAAATAATGCTGATTAACCGCTATAGTGGTAAAGATGACTGCTCAAAAACCTCTGGTTGCCTTTTTTAAGGAAATAAACAAAGACGATGTGCCGATTGTGGGCGGCAAAACCGCAAACCTGGGTGAAATGGTCAAAGCCGGCTTTCCCGTGCCCAATGGCTTTGCGCTTACCGTTGCTGCTTATGATTTATTTTTAGAGGAAAACAATCTCCAGGCGCGAATCAACGAAATCCTCAAAAACACCGACCGTCATAACCCCGTGGAGTTGGAAACTTCCTCCAAGCAAATTGAACGCCTAGTGATGAAATCCAGGGTGCCAGATGAAGTGGCTCGCGAAACCATCAAAGCATACAAAAAAATGTCGGGTAAATTCAGGCGTTCGCTCATGGCTGTGCGCTCCTCGGCCACGGCCGAGGATTTGCCCGGAGCCTCATTTGCCGGCCAGCAGGCTACATTTTTAAATATCAAGGGCGATGCCAATTTGCTCGAAGCCGTCAAGGGCTGTTGGGCGTCCTTGTTTACTGCCAGAGCCATTTTTTACCGCGAAGAAAACAAGATCGATCACGAAAAAGTCAAAATTTCGGTGATTGTGCAAAAGATGATCCAGTCCGATGTTTCGGGTGTGATGTTTTCCATTGACCCGGTGACCAATGACAAAGATAGGATCATTATAGAGTCCGTCTGGGGCCTGGGGGAGATGATCGTCCAGGGCTCGGTCATTCCGGATACCTATGCCGTACAAAAAGACACCTTTGCAATTCTTAGCAAAGAAATTTCCGATCAAGGGATTCAGCTTATCAAAAAAGGCACCAAAACCCTGGAAACGGATGTCCCCAAAAATAAGCGCGACCTGCAAAAAATCAATGACCGCGAAATCATTGCTTTAGCCAAGCTTGCGGCCCGTTTGCAGGAGCATTATTATTATCCCCAGGATATAGAATGGGCCAAGGAAGGTAACAAGCTTTATATTGTCCAGTCAAGGCCCATCACAACCATCGAAAGCACAGATAAACGCACGCGCGAGCTTAAAGACGGGGAAATCAAAGTGGCCACCACACCCGTTATCAAAGGCGCGGCGGCCAGCCCGGGAATCGGTACAGGCACAGTGCGCATTCTCAAATCACCCAAGGAAATTAACAAAGTGCGCGAGGGTGATATTTTGGTGGCTCCCATGACCAGCCCGGATTACGTGCCTGCCATGAAAAAGGCCACGGCCATTGTCACGGACGAGGGTGGGCTTACCTCGCATGCGGCCATTGTTTCCCGCGAACTTGGGGTGCCCTGCATCGTCGGTACCAAAGAAGCCACAAAAAAGCTAAAAGAAGATATTGTGATCACGGTTGATGGCTCCAAAGGTGTAGTTTATCTGGGGGGCAAGATAAAGCTTGAGACAATAAAGAAGCCTAAAAATGAGGAAGTTAAAAGGCGCGTGAGAACTGCTACCAATCTTTATGTTAACCTGGCCGAGCCCGAGCGGGCTAAAGAAATTGCCAAAGAATATGTCGATGGAGTGGGCCTATTGCGCGCCGAATTTATGATCGCCAATATCGGTATTCACCCCAAGGAAGCCATCAAGCAAAAAAAACAGGATCAGTTTATTGACAAACTGACAGACAATTTAAATGAGTTTTGCAAACACTTTAACCCCAGGCCGGTTGTCTACAGAGCCACGGATTTTAAAACCAACGAATATCGGGCCCTGCCTGGTGGGGAAAAATGGGAGCCGGAGGAACCCAACCCGCTGATGGGTTTTCGCGGCGCCTACCGCTACGCGCGAGACCCGGATGTCTTTAACCTTGAGATCCAGGCCATTAGACGCGTGCGCGAAACTTATAAAAACCTCTGGCTTATGATTCCGTTTGTGCGCTCACCCCAGGAATTGGCCCAAATCAGGCGCTTGATTGCAGCTGAAGGTCTGTTTGGCACCACCACTTTTAAGCTCTGGATGATGGTGGAACTTCCGGTTAATGTAATTCAATTAAAAGATTTTATCGAGGTAGGCATTGATGGCGTGTCCATTGGCAGTAATGACCTAACCATGCTTCTTTTAGGCACCGACCGCGATAATTCCGAAGTTGCCGAAGCTTTTGATGAGCGCTCAAAGGTGGTGCGCTGGGCCCTTAGGCGGACCATTAAAACTTGCAATAAATACGGCATTACTTCCTCAATCTGCGGCCAAGCACCCTCAAGCTATGACGATCTTGTGCAAGACCTTGTGAAATGGGGAACCACGAGCATCTCGGTCAACCCGGATGCCATTTACCGCGTCCGCCAGGTGATTGCGGATACAGAAAAGGAGCTGATCTCATAATGGCTATTATCAAACGCATTTGGGCAAGAGAAATCCTGGACTCGAGAAGCACACCCACTGTGGAGGCTGCGGTAATGCTTGATAATGGCGTGGTTTCAGTATTTTCCGTGCCTTCGGGTGCATCCACGGGCATACACGAGGCTTTGGAACTCAGGGACCACGATGAAAACCGCTATCGCGGCAAGGGGGTCCTTAAGGCGGTCAATAACATCAACCAGGTAATCGGGCCCAACCTGGTTATGGCCAACCTGGACCCCACGCGCCAGGAAGAAATCGATAACAAAATGAAACAAATGGATGGCACGGAAAATAAATCCCGCCTGGGGGCCAACTCGATACTCGCTGTTTCCGGAGCCATTTGCAAGGCCGCGGCTATCACCCAAAATAAGCCCCTGTACCAATGGATTTATGAAATCGCGACAACTAAAGGCATCCAAGCTCATGTGCACGCACCCACCCCCTTATTTAACATGATAAACGGCGGGCTGCATGGCGCGGGAAACTTAGATTTTCAGGAATTTTTTGTTATCCCTGCATCAAGCAAAAACTTTGTCGATGGCCTGCGGCTCGGCTCTGAAATTTATATGATGATCGGCCAAAATCTTGCAAGAAGAGGTGCCATTCACTCCGTGGGTGATGAAGGCGGCTATGCGCCGAATTTGTTTACCAACGCCGATGCTTTGGAGATCCTGGTCGAGGCCATCCGCCAGACAAATTACCAAATCGGCCGAGACGTCTTTTTGGGTCTGGATGTAGCCGCCACCACCTTTTACGAAAGTGGTGTCTACAAAATCCGCGACAAATCCGCGCCCATGAATGAGGCAAGCCTCATTGCCTATTACAAGGAATTAAACAACCTCTACCACATGGCCGTTCTGGAAGACCCTTTATACGAAGATGCCTGGGATGGCTGGAACCAGCTAACCGCCGAGATGGGCCAGCAGGTAACAATTGTGGGGGATGATCTTTTGGTAACCAACATTAAACGCCTGGAAAAAGCTATCCAAACCAATGCCTGTAATGCCATCCTGGTCAAGCCCAACCAGATCGGCACCATTATCGAAACCATTGATGTCATCAAGCACTCACTTGATGCCAAGTGGAAAATTATCGTCAGCCACCGCTCGGGCGAAACCAACGACACCTTCATTGCCGATTTTGCCGCCGGGGTGGGGGCGGATTATGTTAAATTCGGCGCGCCTTCACGCGGCGAAAGGGTGAGCAAATACAATCGCCTAAGCTCTATTGAAATGGAACTTGCCTACAAAAGCCAAGAACTTCAAATCCAAGGACAAAAGTAAGGCTATTTTTTGCACCTGTGGGCTTTGATAAAATTATACATCGGGTGTAGAAGTGAAAGCATAACCACCAAAATGACCACAGGAGTAAGGAGTTTTTCTATATTTGGGACGGTGTTGCCCAATAAATAGCCCAGTCCCAGTAGGATCCATGTCCAAAGGCTTGAGCCCACAAACGACACAACTAAAAAAGTCAACTTTCTCATGTTTAGAGCACCCGCCACCAAAGGCAAAAAAGTCCGCACCACCGGCACAAATTTGATAATGAGCACGGATTCAAAACCTTTGTTGTCCAAATATTTTCTAGCGCGCAAAAGTTCATTTTTGCGAAACAATTTACCATTGTGCTCAAACACCTCAGGGCCCACGTATTTCCCCAGCATATAGCCCACCGCGTCCCCTGCAAAAACAAACAGAGGAAAAAATAAAAGCATAAAGCCGAGGTTAAATATACCCTGGTTTGCCAAAATGCCGGCAATTACCAGCATGCTATCACCCGGGATGATTGTACCCAAAGGCGATGAGCCCAGCATAAACACTCCAAGCATTAGCCCGGGAACACCCAAAATTTCTATAATAGCTTTTAAATCCACTTAATTAGTGTAGCGTATTAGTTGAGGGAATTAAATTTGCGGATAAGCCCAACCACTCTCCCCTGGATGCGCACGTTTTTAACGAAAATCGGCGCCATGGCGGAGTTCGCAGGCTCGAGTCTGATGCGGGTGGCTTCTTTGAAAAAGCGCTTCAAGGTAGCCATGCCATTATCCAAAAGTGCCACCACAATTTCACCGTCGTGGGCGTTTTCTGTTTCCTCAACCACCACAAAATCCCCGTCTCGGATTTGCTCTTCGATCATGGACTCGCCCCGAACTTGGAGCACATACACCCTTTTTTTTCCGGAGACAAAAGACGGGGTAACGCCGATTGTGGCGTTGGGGTCTGTGTGCGGCTCAATGGGCTGGCCGGCGGCAATAAAGCCCATGATGGGTACTTCCATCGGTCGCTCGGAGGTAAAATCTATTGTCTTGTCTACAAGCTCAATCGAGCGATTTTTACCGGGTTTGCGCCTGATCAGGCCTTTGTCCTGTAAGGTCTCCAAATGCTCGTGTACCGTGGCCAGGGAAGACACGTCAATGGCTTCGGCAATCTGCCTGAGGGTCGGCGCATAGCCATGAGCCTGGATGAACTGCTGGATAAATTCCAAAATCTGTTTTTGGCGTTTGTAGATTACTGGTGGCATAATTAATATCTTTTTACTAATAAAACCCGAATGTGTCAACTACATCTTTTTAGAACAAAAATCTAATCGGAATCCCTGCGCGCTATTTGGGTAAACTTTGGGTAGGTGGTATAATGATAAGTCATGGCAAAGCTGAGCTTAAAATCAACTTACACCCCTTTGCATGACCAAAAACGGGCAATTGAGGAAATGGTTGCTAACATACAAAAGGGCGTGGATTACCAGGTACTTTTGGGCGTGACCGGCTCGGGCAAAACTTTTTCCGTGGCCAATGTGATTGACAGACTCAATATGCCGACACTCATAATTTCTCATAACAAAACCCTGGCGGCCCAGCTTTACCAGGAATTCCGCGATTTTTTCCCCAAGAACGCCGTTTCCTATTTTGTCAGCTACTACGACTACTACCAACCAGAGGCCTACATCCCCCAAACCGATACATACATTGAAAAGGATTCGGATGTCAATGACCTCATCGACAAACTCCGACTTGCGGCCACGACAAACATCCTAACCAGAAAAGACGTAATCGTTATTGCCTCAGTTTCGGCCATTTACAACATCGGCTCGCCCAAAGAATACGGTAAATTTATTTTTGAATTTGCACCAGGCATGAAGGTTACCCGCGCGCAGATCATTGACCGAATTTTAGATCTCCAATACGAGCGCGGGGAGTTTGGCTTTAACCGCGGGACCTTCCGCGTCCGCGGGGACACCATCGAGGTTTTCCCCGCTTATCAAGATGACTCCATTCAAATTGATCTTACCGGGGAGACAATATCGGGTGTTAAAATCGTTGACCCTTTAAGCGGTGAAATGGACCCCCAGAAAAACCAGTCCACTAATTTTGCCCTTTATCCGGCCAAGCATTTTATGACCGATCCCGGCCAAAACAAAAGCGTTTTTGAACAAATCCAAAATGACCTTGCTAAGCGAGTGAGTGAACTTAGAGCTGAAGGAAAGGACCTTGAGGCCCACAGGCTCAAACAAAAAGTTAGTTATGACCTGGAAATGATCCAAGAGGTGGGCTATGTAAAAGGCATTGAAAATTACTCGCGATATTTTGATGGCCGCGCCCCCGGGGAGGCCCCTTTTTCTTTGCTTGATTATTTTAAGGAGGCTTATGGGAACAGGTGGTTGGTGGTGGTGGATGAATCGCACGTCACTTTTCCGCAAATACGCGGCATGCACGCCGGGGATTTGTCGCGCAAAAAGACACTGATTGACTATGGCTTTCGCTTGCCTTCGGCTTATGACAATCGGCCTTTAACTTTTCCGGAGTTCATGCGCCGCATCCCGCGCTTTCTGGCAACGAGCGCCACGCCCGGGGACTGGGAGCTTTCTTTGGCCAGGGGCAATATCGTTGAACAGCTCATGCGCCCAACCGGCATTCCAGACCCAGAAGTGGAAATTCGACCCATTAAAAAGCAGGTAACGGATGTAATGCATGAGGTGGGCATGCGGGCCAAAAATGGCCAAAAGAGCCTGATTACAACCCTTACCAAAAAAACTGCCGAAGACTTGGCCGAATACATGAGCGAAAAAGGACTTAAGGTCCATTATTTACACTCAGACATCAACACCCTGGAAAGGACGGATATTTTGGATGAGCTGCGGACGGGCAAGTACGATGCTTTGATCGGCATTAATCTTCTGCGCGAAGGCCTGGACCTGCCGGAAGTTTCTTTAGTGGCAATTTTGGATGCGGATAAAGAAGGCTTTTTGCGAAGCGATGTCACACTCATACAGACCATGGGCCGCGCGGCCCGGCACGTTGAGGGCAAAGTGATTTTGTATGCAGATAGCCAAACGGGTTCAATCAAACGCGCTTTAGCCGAGGTGGAGCGGCGGCACAAATACCAGCTTGAGATGAATGAGAAATACGGCATTACCCCAACGCCCATCCAAAAACCGATCAGAGAAAAGCTCATTAACCGCGAATTTGATCCGGTTGCCACCAACGAAAAGCGCCAAAGGACAAGCTTTATGAAGCTTCCAGATATAGACATCGAAGCTCTCACCCCCATGGATAAAAGGAAATTGGCGGGGAGGCTTAAACGCGAAATGCGCCTGGCCGCGGGGGATCTTAACTTTGAATTGGCAATTGAAATAAGGGATAAGATAAAAGAACTTGAAGCAAAATAGTGCCGTGTATCAGCTGCTGTAACCCAAACATTCACCAAAGACGAAGCTTAAAAAATCTGCTATACTATTTGTTGTCAAAAATGTCCGAAAGCTTTATCCGTGTACGTGGCGCCCGCCAGCACAACCTGAAAAATATCGACATCGACATTCCCAAAAACAAGCTGGTGGTATTCACTGGCGTGTCTGGAAGTGGGAAAAGCAGCCTGGCCTTTGATACCATCTATGCCGAAGGTCAAAGGCGCTATGTGGAATCTTTAAGCACCTATGCCAGGCAATTTTTGGGTGTTATGACCAAGCCTGATATTGATCTTATCGAGGGCCTGTCTCCAGCAATTTCCATTGACCAAAAAACCGTTTCCCATAACCCGCGCTCGACGGTGGGTACGGTGACGGAAATCTACGATTATCTAAGGCTTTTGTACGCCCGCATCGGACACCCACATTGCCCGATCTGTGGCCGCGAAATAAGCACGCAAACGGCCCAGCAAATCGTGGAACAGATCGAAAACTTGATCCACACTACTGCCAAAAGCCAAAAAGTTGCCCGCTTTTTTATCCTAGCGCCAATTGTCAAAGACAGAAAAGGCGAGTTCACAAGCCTTTTGGATAATCTCAAATCTAAGGGCTTTCGACGCGTACGCATTGACGGCGTGGTCAAAGATATCAATGAAGATTTTGTCCTCATCAAAACCAACAAACACACGATCGAGGCTGTGGTAGACAGGCTTGCGCTCACTGCCAAGGACCTGAAAGACGAAATCAAAAAAAAGTCCCTGGTTTCGAGGCTTACGGATTCGGTGGAGCAGGCCCTCAACCTCTCGGATGGGCTTATTATAGCGTCCCTTATCAAAGATCCAGGCTTTGAAATTCCGGAAAGCCCAAAAGATTTTGTTGACCACCTGTTTTCAGAAAAATTTGCCTGTCCAGTTGATAATATTCAGCTGCCTGAAATTGAGCCGCGGACATTTTCTTTTAATTCGCCCCACGGGGCCTGCCCGACTTGTAGCGGCATCGGGCGTGTTTTAAAGATCAATCCGGAGCTAGTTTTTGCCCCCGAACTGTCAATTAAAGAAGGCGGCATAATCCCTTATGCAACTATCTTTGAGCACGACACCTGGCTTTCCAGGCTTATTTTAGAAGTTGCCAAGCAAAATGACATTGATGTAAACATGCCTATAAAAACTTTTAGCCACAGACAAAAAAAGATAATTCTCCATGGCACCGGTAATAAAAAATATCATGTCTATGGCACAAACCGCCAGGGTAGAATGACGAGCATCTGGGAAAGCTTTGCAGGTATCACCGGGGAGCTTGAACGGCGCTACCAGGAAACCGACTCGGACTACATCAAAAACGGGATTGAAAAATACATGCTTGAGATTGCCTGCGAAGCTTGCGGCGGTACGCGCCTGAAGCAGGAGGCACTCAGTATCACAGTGGACGGCAAATCCATCCATGAGGTGACGAACATGAATACCAGTAAATGTTTAGGCTGGGTAGGATCCCTGGGTGAAGAGACATTAAACAACCGCGAGCAGGAAATTGCCAATCTGGTGCTTAAAGAAATCAAAAGCAGGCTACAGTTTTTGGTGGATGTAGGGCTTGATTATATCAATTTAAGCCGCGCTGCTTATACACTTTCGGGCGGGGAAGCTCAGCGTATCCGTCTGGCAAGCCAGATCGGTTCGGGTCTGTCCGGCGTTTTGTATGTTTTGGACGAACCAACCATCGGCCTCCACCCACGCGACAATGACAAATTGATTGACACACTCAGGAAACTGCGGGATTTGGAAAACACCGTGGTCATTGTCGAGCACGACCGCGACGTCATGAACTCGGCGGATTATATTTTTGATTTCGGCCCCAAAGCCGGTGACGGTGGTGGGGTGGTGGTGGCACAGGGGACGATCGCAAATATCAAAAAAGCCAAAGATTCGCTCACGGGCAAATATTTATCCGGCAAAAAAAAGATTAATTTCTCGGGCTTTAAAAAAGATAGGCTGAAAAAAAAGGGCCAATTGATTTTATTCGGCGCCAGACAATTTAACTTAAAAAATATAACTGCTCAGTTTCCTTTGGGCAAATTAGTGGCGGTCACGGGGGTATCTGGAAGCGGCAAATCCACTTTGGTGGTGGAGACCCTTTATCACGCTTTGGCAAAAAAATTGAACAAATATCATAAGGCCCCGGCAGGCGAATACGATCGGCTAGAAGGCTTTGAAGCTGTCAATAAGGTGATTTTAATTGACCAGTCGCCCATAGGCAGAACTCCCAGAAGCAACCCCGCGACCTACACCAAAATCTTTGACGACATCCGCGCGGTCTTTGCAGGCACTCGCGAAGCCAAAGCCATGGGCTACAAAAAGGGCCGTTTTAGCTTTAATGTCAAAGGCGGACGCTGCGAAGAATGCGAAGGCCAGGGAAAAATAAAAATTGAGATGCAATTTATGCCGGACATTTGGGTGGATTGCGAAGTCTGCAACGGCGCGCGCTACAATAGCCAGACCTTGGACATTACCTACAAAAGCAAAAATATTGCCGATGTTTTGGCTATGACCGTTCATGAAGCCCGCGAATTTTTTCATGTTTATGAAAAAATCAGCCGCAAACTGGGAACCCTGGAGGATGTAGGGCTTGATTACATTAAGCTTGGTCAAAGCGCCACCACCCTCTCCGGCGGGGAAGCCCAACGAGTAAAGCTTGCAACAGAGCTTGGCCGGCGCGCCACAGGCAACACGGTTTACATACTGGACGAGCCCACCACAGGACTCCATTTTTCCGACTTAGAAAAGCTTTTACTGGTTTTAAAGATTCTGGTTAGCCGCGGAAACACCGCAATTGTCGTTGAGCACAACCTGGATATTATTAAAAACGCCGACTGGATAATCGATTTAGGGCCGGAGGGAGGAGAATATGGTGGTAAAATTGTAGCTACGGGCACGCCAGATGAAATTAAAAAAACCAACACCACAACCGCAAAATATTTACAAAGGGCTGATTTTTAGCCTCCTAGCTTTATTTTTTTTACCTGCATTAGGAGTTTGTGCCGCCTTAGCCCAGGAGGCAACTCAGTCTTTGAATATCAATTACCAAATCAATGAAAACGGACGAACATATATCCGCTATGATATTTTATTAACCAACCTCACTACAGATATCGCCATCCAAAGCTATAGCTTGAGCTTAAACCAGGCAAACCCGCAAAACATCGAAGTTTTTGACCAAAGCGCCCCCCTTACCCCACAGGTAAATAAAGAGGACTCAACTTATACCATCAAAGTAAATTTCCGTGAGCCGTCCGTGGGCAAAGGAGTAAGTCGCAGGCTCACGATCAACCTAACAGACGACACCCTGGCCACCAAATCCGGCAATGTCTGGGAAATTACCCTGCCCGCGCTTACCGGGGAAAACTTTAATGGTGTAGTGCAGACGCTTTCCGTGCCCAAAAATTTCGGTGAGCTGGCTTATGTTTTGCCCGAGCCCATAGAAATCAAAGCTCAGGATAACCAGATCAAGTATGTCTTTAGCTATGATCAAAACCCCAAAGCCATCACCGCCGCTTTTGGCGAATTTCAGGTCTATTCCTTTGGTATTACTTACCATCTGGAAAACCCGGTGCAAAAATCAACTCTCATGGAAATTGCCATCCCCCCGGACACCGCCCAACAAAGAATTTTCTATGAAAACATTGATCCCAAGCCGGAAAATATCCACCTGGATGTGGATGGCAATTGGCTTGCCCAGTACACTTTGGACAGCCGCGAAAGCAAAGAAATCAAGGTAGTTGGATCAGCCCAAATATTTTCTTATGCCCACAAGCGCCCAGTGGACAAAGCTTACTTGGAAAAAATGCTTGTTCCCACGAGCTACTGGCAGACGGACGATCCGGAAATAAAAAAGCTGGCCCAAAGCCTAAAAACCCCCAAGGCCATTTATGATTATGTTGTCAACACTCTCTCCTATGATTACGAACGCGTCCGGCCTGAAGTCAAGCGCCTGGGGGCAAGCTTAGCTTTGAAAAACCCTAAAAAGGCCATGTGCATGGAGTTTACGGACCTTTTTATTGCCCTGGCACGCGCGGCCAGGATCCCGGCGCGCGAAGTCAACGGCTATGCCTATACCGAAAATCCCAAGCTCCAGCCTTTATCTTTGGTTGCAGATGTTTTACACGCCTGGCCGGAATATTGGGATATCCAAAGGGAGCTTTGGGTGCCGGTTGACCCTACCTGGGGCAAGACCAGCGGCATTGATTATTTTGACAAACTAGATCTTAACCATTTCACTTTTGTCACGCATGGCGTAAACCCCGAAATACCCTATACTCCGGGCTCCTACAAATTGGGCGCGCATCCGCAAAAAGACGTTTATGTTTCCTTCTCGCGCCTGCCGGATAATAAAGAGCCGGTAATTCAATTGAACCTACGGAAAAAAGACGGACTTAATTTCAGGAATATTTCTTACCGGGCAACGCTTTATAACCCGGGACCCGCGGCTTTGTATAATCAAAATATAAACCTTATAATCGACGGCAAAAGATCTATCTATGACACAATTGACATCCTGCCTCCTTTTATGAGTCGGGAAGTGGTGATAAAAACTCCGGTGGGCTTTCTGGGGAGCCGCACCCCTCATGAAATCAAACTCTATTTTGCCGGCAGTGAAGCCAGCATCGAGCCCAATACTTCGGGGCTTATCCTTGTAACCATCACAGCAATCTTCCTAGCCATCCTTGCTGCCACAGCTTTTTTGTTTTGGAAATTTAAGCGCTGATGAAGCCACAACCGCCATCCATTGACTTAATTAAACAGGCTCCCCCGAGCCCGGGCATTTACATTTTCAGGGATCAAAACCTGGTACCCATTTACGTCGGTATGAGTAAAAGTCTGAAAAACAGGCTCAATTCCTATTTTGCCAAAACGCTTGAGAATAAAACCAAGCGGATGATGTTTGAGGCCAAATATCTTTCCTGGATCAGGGTATGTAGCGAATTTGAGGCCCTTTTGCTGGAAGCCAAGCTGGTGCGTGCACATATGCCTGTATATAACGTAGAGCTCAAGGACGACAAAACCCCGCTTTATATAACCATCACCAAGGATCCATATCCCAGGGTAATTACTCTCCGTCAATCTGAGCTTAATAAGTTTAAACTTAAATGGGAATTCGGCCCGTTTGTGGATGGCAGGAGCACCAAAAAAATTTTACGCTTGGTGAGAAAAATTTTTCCCTATAGCACCCATAAGCCACAAAAACGGCCGTGCTTTTATAGCCAGATCGGACTTTGTAATCCCTGCCCCAGTGCTATAGTAAGCGAGCCCGACCCGCTAGTAAAAAAAAGGCTCACGGCCGAGTATAAAAAACACATCCGCCAGATCAAAAAGACTTTGGATGGAAAATTAACTACTCTCCGGCGTGAGCTGGTGCGCGAAATGGATAGGGCGTCACTGGCTCAAAATTTTGAAGCTGCGGCCAGGACTTTAAAGCAAATCAAAGCTTTGGATTATATTAATACCCCTCCGGTTGCCACCGAGATTTATCTCAAAGACCCCAACCTAATCGAAGATATCAGAAGACGAGAACTTACGGCATTAAAAAACTACCTTGTACCTTTTATCAAAGTTGGATCTCTGAGACGCATTGAGTGCTTCGACATTGCCCATCTGGCAGGCACTTATCCCACAGCCTCGATGGTGACCTTTATAAATGCCGAGGCCGACAAAAGCCTTTATCGCCATTTCCGCGTCAGCCGAGAAAAATTCAACAACGATCCGCTTGCCCTTGCCCAGGTTCTCAAAAGACGACAAAAATATTTTCAAGAACCAAAAAAAAACGGCTGGGATAAACCGGATTTGATCATTGTCGACGGGGGCAAGGGCCAGGTATCTGAGGTCATCAAGGTGGTCCACGACCCGCCGGTTATCGGCCTGGCCAAAAGATTTGAGCAAATAATTATCAAGAACAAGGACAAGTATGTGGCTATTAATGTGGCACCTGGCCCGGCCCTGAACCTACTTAAGCGTATTCGTGACGAGTCTCACCGTTTTGCCCGCAGATACCACCATAAACTGGTGGAAAAGGCCATCCGTGAAAGCTAGAGCAAAATTAAAATGGTACAATGAAACATGCGAAAGTTTCTGCGCATTTTTGCGATCGAGATTTTGGCGCTTTACTTTGTCAACGAAATTGCCTCCGGCCTGGTTTTTGAGCGCCAGCTTGAAGGCTTTATCATCACTGCAACCGCGCTTGCCCTGGCCTTAAAGCTCGTACGACCAATTGTAAATATACTTCTACTTCCACTGAACTTAGCCACTTTGGGCCTGTTTAAATTTTTAAGCCACACCGTTACTTTATATCTTGTGGATTTTGCCGTGGATGAATTCAGGGTTACCGGATTTAGTTTCCCCGGGTTTAGCTCTACTTATCTAGACCTGCCGGCAATAAGCTTTAGTTCACAAATTGGCGCATACTTGGCCTTTTCTTTGTTAATCTCTTTTCTTACCAGCATCATAAGCTGGCTGAGCAAATAAGTTTCGTGTATAATATGCCTTATGCAAAATTTCTTTCTGGTTATTCAAATTGTTTCGGGCATAATGCTATCGGCACTGGTGCTTCTCCAGGTCAAGGGCACTGGTTTTGGGCGCGTCTGGGGCAATAATACGGCTTCATTTTCCCGAAGAGGACTTGAGAGCATAGTTTTTAAGTTCACCTTCGTGATAGCTTTTATATTTTTGACCGTATCCATGGCCTCACTCATTATATAATATGCGGACCCTGCGCTACTGGTTCAGATTATCTGTGGCTTTCATAACCCGCTTTAAACTCCTTTTGTTTTTCGGAGTTTTGACCGGTTTTTTGGTCTTTGTGGTGCTCCGCTTTTTTCTTCCCCGCATGACCCAAGGCACTACCGAACGCATCGGCATCACCGGCCGCTTTCACACGGAGGAACTGCCGTACGAGGTCACAAGTCTCGTGGGCCAGGGCCTGACGCAAACCAACGAAAAAGGACAAGTGGAGGGGGCGCTGGCCGAATCCTGGCAAAGTAATGATCAGGGAACCGAGTGGACTTTTCACCTTAAAGATGGAGTATTCTGGCATGACGGTACGGAAGTAAACGCCACGACCATCAACTACAGTTTTGAAGACGTGATAATTGAAAAGCCGGATAATAAAACCCTCGTCTTTAAATTACAAAGCCCTTTTTCACCCTTTCCCTCAGTCCTTGCGAAGCCGGTTTTCAAAAAGGGCTTTATAGGAACTGCAGACTGGCAGGTCAAAAACATATCTTTGGCCGGTGAATATGTGGAATCCACAACCCTTATAGCAAAAAACGGTGACAAAAAAATATTTTATTTTTATCCCACGGAGGATCTTGCCAAACTGGCTTTTAAATTGGGTAAAGTGGACAGGCTTGAGGATCTTTTGGACCCGGCCGAATTTAAAAAGTGGGGAACCGTAGAAATTGCCAAAGAACCAAACTCCTCGCGCTATGTAGCGGTTTTTTTTAATAATGAAAGTGCTCCTTTTGATGGCAACAAAGAAATGCGCCAGGCGCTTTCGTACGCGATCGATAAGGAAAAGCTAAGTACAAATCGTGCCACTGGCCCTATAAGCCCTTATTCATGGGCTTTTAACCCGCAGGTAAAAAAATATGACTACGATCGCGAGCATGCTTTGGCAATATTAAAAGACCTGTCCCAGGAAGTCATCAATAACACCAACATCAAGCTTGTTACTACCCCGGTGCTTTTAGAAGTTGCGGAAACCATTGAAAAAGACTGGGAGGCAATCGGCATAAAGACCACGGTCCAGGTGACCTCCGTCATCCCCAGCGATTTCCAGGCTTTTTTGGCCATTTACGATATTCCCAAAGACCCAGACCAATATGCCATCTGGCACTCGACACAAATCGGTAATACCAATATTAGTAAATTTGATAACCCACGGATTGACAAGCTTTTGGAAGACGGAAGGCTGAAACTCAGTCTGGAGGAACGCAAAAAAATTTATCTGGACTTTCAGCGCTTTTTACTGGAGGAGGCCCCGGCGATCTTCTTGTATCATCCGCTGTCATATACTATTATACGTAAGTAACTTAAATGAGAAAATTTCCCTGGCTGCCGGTTGTAATTGCTCTTGGACTTTTGGGTGGTATCGTGCTCTTTTGGGATACATCGGAAAAAAAAGCAGGAGCCACAAACTCAAGGCATCAAGGCCAATACGACTAATACGCCGCCAGAAACGCATATGAAAAATACCATTTCCCTGCCCACAGATATAACCATAGATAGACAAAAAGATTATCAAGCCATTTTGGCTACTTCCAAAGGTGAGATAGTTATTGATCTTATGGAAAAAGAAGTGCCCATGACCGTTAATAATTTTGCTTATCTTGCGGATAACAATTTTTATGATGGGACTATCTTTCACCGCGTCATCAAGGGCTTTATGATTCAGGGCGGAGACCCCAAGGGTGACGGCACCGGAGGCCCCGGGTACCGTTTTGACGACGAGCGCCTGGAGGGGGAATATAGCCGAGGAGTTGTGGCTATGGCAAATGCCGGCCCAGACACCAACGGTAGCCAGTTTTTTATTATGGATGAGGATCATCCTCTGCCCAATAACTACGTCATTTTTGGCAAAGTTATTTCAGGGATAGAGGTGGTGGATGCCATTGCCAACGTCGAAGTTACCACATCGCCCATGGGCGAGGCTTCAAAGCCGATTGAGCCGGTGGTTGTTCGATCAGTTAGAATCCAAGCCAATTAGGCCTATTTATAGAGCTTCTCCTCATAAGCGGCCAAAAGCTTATCCATTGAAAATTTGTGTGACGCGGCAATGCTTTTTTTCATCATCAAAATCCATTGGGAGGGCAACCCATTTTCACGCTCGTAATACTGGGGTTGAATTTTTGTTTCTATTGTTTCATACAGGCTTTCCGCCATTTTTTCGGGGTTTAGCACCCAGCCCATACCTTCCCAATTCACCTCGGCCGCCCAACCGTCCGCAACCGTGCAGTTTAATACACCATTGGCAATAGCTTTCATGCCGCTTGTGCCCGAGGCCTCATTGCCCAAAGTGGGAGTGTTTAACCACACATCAGACCCACGCACCATATGCATCGCCAGATAAAGGTCATAATTGGGGACAAAAATGGCATGGCCATAAAGTTCGTTTTTCATAAAATCAATAGCATTTTGAATAGCTCTTTTTCCTGCTTCATCGCCCCAATGAGCTTTGCCGGCAATTAAAATTAGAATGGGCATTTCGGCTTTAGAGACGATTTCATTCAATTTTTGGACATCCGCAAAAATGACCTCCATATTTTTATAATCCGAAATGCGTCTAGCCCAAGACATCACCAGCCAATTTGGATCATAGCCAATACCCGTGCGCTCAAAGGTGATTTTTTGGAGCTCCTGCTTTTGTATCAGATGCGCGCTCCACAGCTCCTCATCAGTAATATTTTCATTTCTAAAAGCGCGGTACTGCCAGCGCGGGAGGTGTACGGCATTAGTTATATTTACCCAGTCATAATTTGGCCACTCCTGTTTGGCTAATTTATGGTGCAGTTTACTTACACTTGAGGCTTTGCAGCTGACATTTAAAGCATAAAGCGTAATATTGAAACGGTTATTATCATCAATGCCGGGCATGAGCAAGTCATTGGCGTCCATGCCAAAACTCGAAGCATAATGCTCGGCAAACGGCCGCACCAGATTTAGATCATAAGTCAGGTTACCCGCGGGCACCAGGGTGTGATTGGTATAAACAATTTCGCTCTTGGCTTTTCGCGCGGCATCGCCAAAAGTAAGGCTATTTTGCGACATGTATTTGCGCACAAGCTCCCAAAAAACAAAAATCGGTCGGCCCTCGTTAAAATGAAAAGCCTTGGGCCTAATACCCAAAGCCTCCAACAAGCGCACCCCGCCAATTCCCAAGATCAATTGCTGCTTGAGCTGGCCTTCATCGCCCCCGCCGTATTCTACGGCCAAAACCTCACGCCAGATATCTGTATTTTGCTCCAGGTCAGTGGTTAAAAAATAAAGCATAACCTCTTCGCTAATGCGCTGCTTATAGGCGCCGATAAAAACTTCCTCGTCCGCAAAGTGAGTACTTATGATCAAAGGCTCGCCTTTGATTTCCACTGGCCGCACGGCTCGGGTGTTGTCACTTCGGAAATACGAGGCTTCCTGGCTTTGCCAGCCGTCGCCACCAATTTTTTGGGTGAAATACTTACCCTCGTACAAAAGGCCTACACCCACCATAGGGAAGCCCTGCTCAGCGGCTTCCAGCAAAATGTCGCCGGCCAAAACTCCAAGTCCACCTGCGTATGTGGGCAAATTTGTGTCAATACCAAATTCAGCACAAAAATAGGCAACAGGAGAATTATTTTTTAAATTGGGCATTAATTATTTATAACATAAAATGTCGAGGAGGGTTTAGCGTTTGTAATCTATGGGCTTTGGTTTATAAGGCCTCATGGTTTCGGGGTGGACTTTGCTTTCTTGATCCACGCTAGTAGTGCCCGCATCATTTGAGGAGTGGATCCTTGCGGGCCGCGTGGCCCTGGAAACAGAAGCCTTGCGCTCTTCGCGTTGTCTCAGAGCCTTCTCCTGCGGACTTTCTTTACCATTCCCGATGATTTTGTCTAATATTCCTGCTGTGTCTTCGGTCATGCTTTATTATACAAACTGGAGCCAATCTTTTCCATCAAAAGCGAATAAAAGCGCAAGTTGTGAATGGTAGCCAGGCGCATGGCGGAAATGTCTTTTGTGCGAAATAGATGGGCAAGATACGCCCTGGAATAGTTCGCGCACAGCAGACAATCACACGCCGTACTGACCGGCTCTTCTGAGTAATAATATTTTTGCTTGTCGGGAGTGTAAAAAGAATAAAAATCAGGAGCGTTTACGTTTATTGCATCAATATTCTCAGCATTATAAACATATAGTCGGCCGTGTCGGCCGTCGCGGGTAGGGAGCACACAGTCAAAAATCTGAAAACCAAGTTTCGCGCACGCAACGATTTCGTCAGGTTTTCCTATGCCCAATCCGTAAAGCAGAGAGTCTCTTGGAGCATTTGTCGCAATTAGGCACGCTGTTTTAAAATCAAATTGCGCTTTTTCACCGGCTTGGTTTATAGGCCAACCACCAAAGCCCAGGCCATCAAAGCCGATTTCGGTAAGTCGTTGGATACACTCAATGCGAAGGTCTGGGTGTTCACCACCCTGTACCACGCCCAGCAAATAGGGTTTAGGACTTAATTCTTGCTGCTTGCAACCTTCTTCAAATGCTATCTTTGATCTCTTTGCCCATTCAATTGTTCGTTCCACCGTTTTTTTTGCTTCGTCATGGCTTGCTCTGGGCATGGTAAAATCGTCCAAAACCACTACCATGTCTGTACGCAGAGATAATTGAAAATCGATCGAATCCTCCGGGGTTAATTTTGTTTTTTTGGTCCTGGATGTAATGAAGGTAACTCCATCATCGTCCACTTTTCCTCCTGCGAGCTTTGCGAGTGTCATTACCTGAAACCCGCCTGAATCCGATATCACGGCGCCATCCCAACCCATAAAGTTCCTGACTCCTTTAAATTTCTTAAATATTTTTTCTCCTAATTCGTTTTTTAGGTGAAAAGTGTTAACAAGAACTCCTGGCGTTTTGGTCGCCCTTAAGTCATTTTGATCAAGCGTCCGTAAAACTGCCCTCGTAGCATCGGGAAAAAATACTGGAAACGGGATCTTTTTTCCATCAATTGTTTTAAAATGCTTCATCTGCCGATTTTATCATTTTTTAAACTCTTCTGGCTATTTTAAATTTGATATGCTATCCTGATGTAGCTAAATGAACTCAACGCGATACAAAGTAGGTGATAAAATTGTCGATTTCGGCCGCGTTTATAATATCTTCAAAGTCGAAGGAAACCGCAAAAATGATACTGACATTATCCATTTTCGGCCCTATTTTAAATCAAAAAAAGACGGCGGTATGACTTGCTCCATACCGGTTAAAAGCTTAGAGAAAACCAACATCCGCCGGCCGATCAATGAAAAGCGCATGAAAAAAATCCTAACCCTTCTTGCTTCAAAAGCAGATGACACACTTAACCTGGTGGAGACAACCGACGCCAAAGAAGTTCTGGGCGTCAATAAAGCCGGCAAAACCGCCAAAATCCTAAAAAGCCTGTGGCTGGAAAAACAAGATGAAACCAAAAACTTCACTCGAAGCAAGGAATCTGCTTTCAAGCACCTTGTAGAGCGACTAAGCGAGGAGATTGCTTACGCCGGCCACATCAGCTTGAAAACAGCAGAGATAAAAATTCGCAGAGCCCTGAAAAGATCCGCTCTCTGAGACCAAAAATTCAAGGCTTGCAAACGAAATTACTATCCGATAAAGTTAGATTCTAACATGGAAAATAACGAACTGGCATTGGTAGAGGCAGCAATTTCTGAGCGGAGCAAAAAAATCCAGGAACTTAAGCACGAGTTAAAACTCCAGTGCGAAATGCTTGCTTCGTACTTGGAAAACAATGACGCCTACAGAGAAGCGAGTGAACTTAGCAAAGGAGCCTCCAAGAAAAAATCGGCCATCAAGCGCGAGCTTCTGGGAAAGCCGGAGTCAAACGGTTTGGGCCAAAAAATCAAGGAGCTCAGGGAACAAATGGCAGAATACAAAGATGGGCTTTCATATTATTTACGCGAATATCAACGCCTGTCTGGAAGCAACGAAATCGAAGAAGACGGAGAACTCAAGCAAATAGTTTATACCGCAAAGCTCGTTAGCCGAAGTGTGTTTAAAAAATAGATAAACAAGCTAATGAAGGTAAAAGCCTATTTCAACTGTTTATTTTACTGGCCGTATAATAGCCTTCGGCCTGGAGCTCAAATGCCTTGGCATATCTGCCGTTTAATTTGATGAGCTTTTGGTGGCTGCCTTCCTCCACAATCTGGCCTTTCTCCAAAACGATGATCCTATCGGCATTACGCACGGTGGAAAAACGGTGGCTGATGATTATTACCGTTTTGTTGGTCAAAAATTTATATATTTTGTCAAATATTTTCTTTTCGGAAACTGCATCAATTGCGGCCGTGGGCTCATCAAAAATGACAAGCGGGGCATTACGGTAAAAAAATCTGGCGATTGCCAATTTCTGCCATTCGCCCGTGGAGGGACGGGTACCGCCTTTGTATTTTTCGCTTAATAACTGATCATATCGGTTTTTATATTCCTTAATAAAGCTGTGTGCATCCGCCTTTTTGGCGGCTTTTACGACTGCATGGGGCTTCCTTTTATCTACGCGGCCGATCATAATATTCTCCCTCGCCGTCAGCTCACCGTATTTATTAAACTCCTGAAACAAAACGCCCATATTGTTGTATAAACTTTTTTTGCTTAGATCTTTGAGTTCTTGGCCGTTAACCAAGATAGATCCGTGGGTGGGAAGATAAAAGCGCGCAAGAAGCTTTACCAAAGTTGTTTTTCCGGCGCCGTTATGGCCGACAATGGCAATTTTTTCGCCGGAATTTATTTTCAAGCGTATATTTTTCAAAACACTTTTTTGGGAATTGGGATAAATAAAACTTACATTTCTAAGCTCAATTTCAGGACCGCGCTCAAGTTTGGGGAGCTTCAGTTTACCATCTTTAAAAGCTGGGGTTAGGGCAAATATCTGCTGAATTTCTCTGATTCTTTGGGCAGATTCAAACAAATTATTTGCCCGCAGTGTGACGCGTCTAATGTCTGAGCTTAGGGTATTGATTGCCTGCATATAAAATGTGACCTGGCCGATACTAATAGTCCCTTTTAAAAAGCGCATAAATACCACCACAAAACCAAAAACTCTGGCCAAAGTATCGGGAACATTTGCCAACAAACCCAGCCCGTACCAATTTAACCGCATCTTTCTTTGGGTATTGATCCAAAAGTCAATAAAATTGCGAAACTTCTTAACCAAAAAACTTCCGGAGCCTGTGATGGAAAGCTCTTGAAGATTTACCGAATCTACCAATTTATAAATAGAGCTATACGCCCGTCTGCGATCCTCGGTGGTTTTCCAGTCAAACAGATAAATCTCTCTTAAAAATCGCTGGTCCAAAAGCACGCCAGGTACAGAAACCAAAAGCAAAAGAAGAACTATGAACATCTCAAAATTGGCTACTATCAGGATGGAGCCCAATATCCCCACAACCGTGCCCGTCAAGGAAGTCAAAATTTCAAACTGCCGGTTCATCTGGTAAAGATTATCCACCACGCGCTCTATCTGGTTATTCACATCAGGCTTTTCAAGTGCGGATACACCCAAGCTTTCCAATTTCTTATAAAGCTTAAGGAACATGGCCGGCCTGGTTACCATCCAAAGGCCTTGTAAGCAGTAATTATTCAAATATCCGGCCGCACCAAAAAGCAGAGAATAAGCAACCATTAAAATAAGCGGCATATCCAGGGCCTCAAAGAAAGTTAGCTTCCCGGCTTGGACGCTGATCAGCCCGTCGATTGTCAGGGCGGCAATGTAGGTATACACAAGCCTGCCAAACTCCATGATGGCCGAAGTTATAAAACTACCCAAAGTTAAAAAAGGGCTTATATCCCAGTAGTTTTTAACTACCCACCACAGTGAACTCAAAAACTCGGCTAAAGTTAATCTTTTATTTTCCATAATAAAAACTGTGTCTATTAATGCCACTGAGAAAACGCATACAAAAGAAAAAGCATGACAGCAAGCATCCCTGCAGATACGACGACCAGATGGAGTAAAGCAAGAAAAAACTGAAACCCTCCGTCCAGCCTGGAAAAAATGACTTTGGACAAGACATTGCTCTTATTAGTCCGCATTTCATGCTCCTTTTTACCTGTTAAGCGTGCCTATGGATATTATATTATACATTAGGGATGAAGCTAGAATATACTATCCAAACCTGATTATTTATGATGCAGGAATGGATGTGTTTGAAGATGATAGACTAGGTGGTATAAAGGGGATAGATCAAAATTTTTTGTTGAAGCGTGATAAATTGGTTTTTGAGTTTGCCCGAAACAGCAGAATTCCGATAGCTTTTGTGCTTGGCGGGGGATATGTAAAATATACTGACTCAAAAGGCAACCCGCTTCAGCCTGATGTTATTCAAGCAAACAGGAGTAAGTTAATAAATTTACACCTAAACACAATAAAAGTTGCTTCTCAGACCGCAGAACCAAGTAGGTAGTACCCACAGCCTGAGAAACTTATTCCAAATGCTGTTTGGGGTCATTTAGTAGACGACATAGGTAATTATTACGCTACAGTAAAGGGGCTTGAAAAAGAACAATTAAGGCAACTTCATCGCCTATGATATCAATTTTCAGCCTCAATTTGCTACGGCTTAGGCTTTGTAGCGGAAGGTGGTAGTTTGCCTTGGGAGAACAACTACACAACACTTTCGACACGCAAGTTGTATGTTTAGAGACACATCGACAGTCATTTCAAAACTGGCTCGAACTCCCATAGCTTTGACTTAAATTTTAGAATTATTAGAATTTTTTGAAAGGTAGTCATGACAACTGTATTAAAGCTTTACCTCTTTTACTTCCAAGTTCTCCCATTTTATAAACCAGTATTTATCCTGAAAGTCAGCAGAGGTTAGAAAGGTGTTTGTAGAATCTTTTGACTCTCTTAATAATTGCATTGAAACTTTCTCCTCCGTCATGAGACCAGCCATGATCTGCTATCATCTCAGGTAAGTGTTTATCCCAAAACGCCTTGCCGATTTCTTTCGGCTGCCCCTGGAGCAGTCTGGGTGGGATATGTTCGTAAATATAATCCAGAACTTCAAACTCATCAAACAAAACTTGAGCAGTTTGTTGCGCTCTGGTTACAGGTGAGACGTAGACTTTTTGCGGTTGGATATACTTAAAATGATTCCTGTCGATGTCAGAATCAATAATAGGAGAATTATCCCTCTGGCTGAGCCCATCCTCAGCATCTTGAGATTTAGCATGGCGGATTAAATATATTTTCATATGTCGATAGATTATATCAACCAAGCAATAGCTGTCATAATTTGGGAGATTTTGTCAGGCGTGACAAGAACTTGCTTAAATTTATGTAACTATAACTCTAGCATTTGATTATCTTATAGCTGTCTCATTTCAATTCACAGTAAAAATACCATCGCCAAAATATTATCCGATGATTTTGGAGAGGGATAAGAAAGAGAGAATAGTAAGTTCTAAATTTCCAAAGGTAGCTGTTTAGCCTGTACAATATTTGCATGAACCTAAGCCTATATTTTATAATTCCGCCATGGCCGAAATAATTGTAGTCCATGGCACTCCTGGGGCAGGAAAATCTACGCACTCGGAGAGGTTAGCTAATTATTCTGTAAACGAACGCCCTGTTTTCCATGTTTCGGCAGGGAATCGCTTGAGGGGTATCCGTAATGGTGTTGTCGAATCTGCATACGGAAGTGTCGTTAATTCCCCTGACGCCCCTACTCTGCTTGATCATAAGGTTGTTAATGGGGTGATATTTGAGTTTATATCACAGTGTCCGGATAATTCGGTTGTGCTTGTAGATGGGTACCCAAGATTTTCTGATGCAACCGGAATGTTTTTGGAAACAATAAAAGAAGGTAATCACACTTTACTGGGATGTATCAACCTGAATATTTCTCTGGAAACTTCTAAAGAAAGGCTTTCAGGTAGGGGTGTAAGAAGCGGCGAAAGGATTAGAGGAGAATCATCCATAGAATTTGCAGGAAAACGCTATGTAGA
This sequence comes from uncultured Gammaproteobacteria bacterium, assembly GCA_964607795.1. Lineage (GTDB taxonomy): Bacteria > Patescibacteriota > Microgenomatia > UBA8517 > UBA8517 > DYGT01. The sequence continues at coordinate 8,624 of CAZSLA010000007.1, read as the reverse complement.
TCACCTAAAATACACAAGTGAGGCTGTGCGAACATTGGGAGAAGTGACTCGCATAATAAACGTTGATGCTGAAGCAGACCTTAATACCGTTTGGGAAGCATGCAATGAAGCTTTTAAGACTCTTACAAGAAAAGAATAGTGCTGTATAAATTCCTCATCTATACGGCTTAAGTTAGACTTCTAGGTTTAAAAGACTTATAATTCCCCATAGTTTTATGGCTGAACGACTGATTGACAAAAGAACTGTTGTAGGAGTCCCTTTTTACGATGGAGAAGGGATCGAAGTGCTTGAGGCTTGCCTTCAAAATATTGATGATTGTTTGGGACAGTTAAACATAGATGCAAAGATTGTTGTAGGTATTAATGGCCCGAGGATATCTCAAAAAGACCCTCTTTCTTACAAAATAAATAAGTCTAAGTATAATGCTGATGTTAAGTTCATAAAAACTCCTCCAGGGATAGTTAATGCTGAGAAAACAATCGGACGACGTGCCGTCGAGGAAGGATATGAGCGAATTTTCTTAACTGACGCGGATATCTCAAGACTTCCAATGGCATTGGCGAATTTGTGGAATGAAGGCAATAAGCCTGTAGCGGGATCGAATTATGCAACTTATCCTTTGGAAATAATTACGGGATCTGGAATTGATTTAAGTCCGCAGGAAATAGCCTTTATGCGTATCTTTGAAGCTGATAAACATCCATTAGCGTGGGAATTTACTCACAAACACAGACCGACAAGAAGACTAAAAGGGAGCTTGCTTCTGGTAGATACAAGTATTATAAGGACTATGTTTGGATATCAAGGTATCACCTCCGATAGTCGAATGAATCGACTTGTGCCTGAAGAAGATAGGCAGGAGGTTCTTAACTCGGCTTTTCTTCATTTTGCGAGAGTAGATATTACCGATCACATTCAGGCACGGCTAAGACATTTTAGAGCCGCTGAATCAGTTAATGATTTAAATGTTTTTGCCCGCAAATCTCTAATGTACGAATCTGATACCGCAAATGAAGTAGCTAGACATATAATGCAGAAGTATCCTAGGGCCAGCGAGGTTGCTTCTGACTTTCTGCTGCAGTGCGCGTTGAGATATAAGGTAGCTGAAATATGTAGAGCAATCGCTTCAGGAGAAACATACACTCCAAAGCTTACCGAAGAAAGCTTTGAAGAAATTGATTTGATAACGCAGGTTAAGGACTTTAAAGAAGCCTCAAGAAGGATTGAGAGTCTAATGGGACTAGTAGATTGGGAACTCTTAAATGCTCCTGTTACCAGAGGGAGTGGAATTACCCAAAACGGTGGCCACAGAGTACCAATTGATCTAAAACCCTTTTTAGCCTCTGATGAGCATCGCCAAGTAATTCTCGACAGTTTAGGTTTGGATAAAGATACTAATGTATAAAGATTCAGAAATTAGAATAGGAATAAATATTGGAAAAGCGGGCAAGGAAGACCGTGGAATTACGGTATATACCCGCAATATTCTTAAAGAATTTGGCCGTGTGAGTGGTGATTATCATTTTGTGTTAATGCACTATCCGGGTAGTGAACCGAAAGATAACCTAGGCATAGAAAATTCGAATTTACAGGAATTACCCCTTTCAGACCGGCATAGTTCACTACCGACAATAGTTGGGGAACAATTTCTTAATCCAGTTCAACAGAAACGGCTAGGATTAGATGTTATATGGCATCCACACAACAGGGGTCAGTTTATAGTTCCGGTGGGCTATGTCTGTACGATGCACGATATTTTACCTATTACTGATCCAGAATTAGCAAGTAAGTACCTTAACACCTGGCAAAAGAAGGTCTTGTATTCATTTCGCACCTACTCTGCTAACAATGCTGACTTAATAATCACTGGTTCTGAATTTAGTAAGGGTGAAATCGTCGATCGTTTAGGTTCAGATCCTAATAAAGTTGTTCCAATTTACTACGGAATTGACAGAGGTGTGTTTAAGCCGGACAAGTCCGAGGAAAATGTGGGTAGAATAAGAGAGGAATATTCGCTACCAAAAAGGTATCTTTTAACAACGGGCAGTTATGCTCCTCATAAAAACCACAAAACCCTTGTAGAGGCATATAGTCAGAGTGGCCTCCCGGCGCAAGGTGTTGGTTTGGTAATGGTGGGACCAAACGATGCAACTGGGTATAGAATCGGCTACGAATTAATTAGAGATCAGGTCCAAAGTTTAGGAATTGAAGATAGAGTCAGAATGCTTCCATCTGTGCCGATTAATGATTTGGTTGCGATTTACAATGGCGCATCAATCTTCTCGACCGCATCATTGCACGAGGGGTTTGGTTTTACTCCCTTAGAAGCAATGGCATGCGAAGTGCCAGTGGTAGTTTCGAATACATCTGCCATTCCTGAAGTTTGCGGAGATGCGGCGTTGTACGCAGATCCTAATAGTTCAACTGAGTTCGCTGAGCAACTTAGTATTTTAATTAGTAATGATTATTTGCAAGAAAAGATGATAGATCGTGGTCGAATGCAAGTCGGTAGATATAATTGGCAAGCGACGGCAAGAAAAACATTGGAGGTTTTAGAGCAAGTTGCCGTGTCAAGGAAATAAAAATGACAACAGAACAGGAAAATAAAGCTGATTTTATGAGAACAAGGGATATTGATTTGCAATTGCTTTCTGCAGCAAGTTCCCAACTAGATGCCGTTGACAGGGTACAACTAGTGGTAACGGGAAGCTATGCTATCGAAATACTTACGGGGCATCAACTAAAGCATGGGGATATAGATACGAATATTTTTGTATCTAATTTGTCTGTGGAAATTCCTAAAGTTGCATCTTCAATGGCGGATCTTTCAATGCCTGGCTTAAAGATTCGACTGTTTAAATCGGCAGACGACAGGTTGGAATATGATGTATTGCCGGAGCAGACAGACTCTAGGAGGCTGGAAATGCAGTTTGTGGAAGCAAAGGAAGTTGAAAGTTCCAAGGATTCTTATCTTTTGAAAGATGGTAGTATTGTTCCAATCGTGTTTGTCCCAATTAAAGACTCGAAAGACCAAGAATATTTGTTTAGGGTAAAATCTCTTCCCTATGTTATTGCTACTTGGGCTATTAGAGTTTCAGATGTTGTAGAAAATCCTAAACGCCAGGTTAGACAAACTGATTTAGAACACTTGAAATTGCTTTTATCAAGTTCTTACCAAAAGGAAGATGTGATTTCTGCTATGAGCCATCATCCTCAGAAGCCAGATAATATTTCTGAGTTAGAAGTATACAACAGAGCGATGGAAAGGCTAAAGATATGAGCGTAGAAAATAACAGGGAAAGGGAAGCTGCTATCTTTAGACGTGCCTTCTTTGTAGTAGGTCCCGAAAGTAGTGGCACTAGAATTACTACAAAAATTCTTTTAGGAAATGGATGCTTTGGTTCAGATAAGCATATTCAACCAACGGATGGTCTTCGTGATCCAGATATATTGAATCCTTATGATTTTGTCGTTATTCGCAGGAGTATTCCTCATAACAAATATTATCCAGATATAGCGCAAATTTATGGCTATTTGCATAGTGCTGGTTTTGAAAGTGTTCATGCAATAGTTACGATGAGAAATTGGAACTATATCGCGGGGTCACAGGTAAAGGAGGGCTATGCCAGAAGTGAGTCTGAGGCCATGCTAGCTACTCAACTGGCTTATAAACACATTTTTGATAGCATTAGTATGCCCTTTACTATCTCGCACTATACTGATCTTGTTGGAAATCCTCTCGGGCACCAGAATTGGTTGTGTGAAAGAATTGGCTTAGAGTTTACAAAGGGAATTGAGATTGTAGACGGAGATATGAAGTATAAATAAGGTATAATGTCACCCTATATGAAAATAATCGTTGGTACTAAAAATAAAGATAAGGTTAGAATTGCTGAAGAAGCATTAAAAAACCTCCATCTTAATGTTGATATTGATAGCGTAGAAGTCGACTCTGGAATTCCCGATCAGCCTTTAGATAAAGAAACTACGAAAAAAGGGTCAATTAATCGGGCTGTGAGTGCCCAGGAAGCAAAACCTAAAGCTGATTTTTGGATTGGACTAGAGGGGGGACTACATGAACATGACGAAGGATGTCACTTAGTCACTTTTGCCTGCTTACTTGATAAAAATGGTGTTCAATACGTTGATCAAGGTGAAGAAATTCACTTGCCTGATGAAGTTTCCAGGAGAGTTAAAAACGGAGAATGGTTCGGAGATGTTATTCGCGCATACTCTAAAGACAACGAGATTGATGAGAATTTAATAACAAGAACTGCACCGTTTACCAGGGCAATACAGTGTGCATATGTTGAATACCTAAAGCAAACTGGTGACATGAAATTTAGACAAAGAACATCAGCTGTTGTAATGGACGAAAGCGAAAACTTCCTGATAGTACAGCTAACAAAATACGGAGAGAGTGACTGGAATTTTTCTGGCGGTGGTATCGAACAAAGTGAAAAGCCGGAAAATGCAGTGCTTAGGGAACTTAAAGAGGAATTGGGAATAGATAAATTTGAGGTTGTTAAAAGAAGTGAATATAAAGAGGTATATGATTGGCCCAATTGGCTAATAGCAGGTGATATAAGTAATAAAAAACAAATTTACAGAGGACAAGAGGCAACTTTTTTTCTTGTCAAATTTTTGGGTAAAAAGGAGGAAATTAAATTGGACCCGAATGAATTGAGAAAAGTTAATTGGGTAAAATACGATGATATTAAGAACTATTTTAACTTTCCCCGACAAGTTGGGTTGACAGATAAGCTTCGCGATTTATTTGATTAGTAGTTAAGATTTCTACAGTCTAACTCTTTTTAATTACAGCCTCATTTTATAATATAATTTAAATATGAAGTTGTACTTGGTTAGGCATGCAAAAAGTAGGGCTATGGAAAACAACGAAAGGCAGTCGTCGAAATCTCCCTTGAGCGAGGCGGGAAAAAATCAGGCTAGCGCTTTAGCGAAGAGAATGGCTGCGGTGAAAATTGACGCGATAATCTCAAGCAACAATTTTGACGATCTGATTTTAACAGCGACGACATTTTTGTTCTCAATATTAAACCCAATGTAATACTTGACTGGGTGTATTTCGAAACGAGCATCAAGTTCAAACACCCTTTGAGAAAACTTATCAAACAACTCCTTAGCTTTACTCCAGCTGGGCTTTATGTGATCTTCAACAGAATATTGCTTTATCTCCCTAGAAACACGCTCAATATCTTTATTCTTACTAATAGTCTTAATACTTTAACTTTTCTCAGATGCCCTTATTTGATTGAAGGAAACTAAATTATCGTTATACTTTTTTACTTCCCAAAGCTCAATCGGCAACTCCTGAAACCCAATAGCCTCCTGCTGATACTTCGTGAACGACTGGGCAATAAAAATCACTCTTGATTGCGACCAATCGATCTCGTCTTTTCTTAAATTTTTCTTAGTATTCTCGTTGTATTCAAGAACGAAATCAGCCTTGTTGTTTAAGATGAGGGCAAGCTAAGCTGGGAATACTCCAAAGCCTTCAAGATACTCTCAGAAGCAGTCAACGAGACGAATTGTTCGAAAGTGCAAAAATTAGACGATTTTGAAAACAAAACTTTCGAACATCGCAAAAAGCCCAATGTTTCAACAAAAAAGGACACTTTGTTGCCTCAGCGTCCCATCTGGCTCGCTTACTGGGATGATTTAAGAACATTTTCATTCATTCAAATGACATAAATCAACTTAATTGTATAATTAATATATGGAATTGAATACCAATGATGAAAATCATGGAATGCAAAAAGGCCCAGCTGACGCTAAATCAGCTATAACATCGGACACCCCTGACCAAACTACGGAATTAAAACATGAAATCATACGTAAAAAACGATTAACTCCTATCGCATTAATCCTAATTATCGTTGTTATTGCGGCAAGTTATCTCCTTTACGAATCATTTAAGCCGTCCATGCAACTTATCTCCGATTCACCGCAGAAATCAAATAAATCCGTGACATCGTCGTCCACCACTATCCCATTATACGTAGATGAGCCTAGCGTTCCGGACCCGAGTGCCCTATATACTGGGCTCTATGAAGGGAAAGAGGTGTTAATAAAAAGATCATGTAGCATATCTTCGGATCGGCTCATTGGATATAACAATGCAGAAACAATCAGCCATATTACCGACCCGAATGATGCAAAATATATTGTATTCGTTACGGCACTCAATGCAGATGAAGCATACAATCAAACGACTCCGGTCGATTTCAGGGCAATACAAAACTCGAAGGAAATACTAGTATATCCCGTGTGCAACTACAGTATTCCCAGCCTGAAGGGCTCAGTCACGTACAATGAAAACAAAAGCAAGCTGTACGTTTCTATAGAAGAAAGCGCATTATACCAGCGGGAATACAAGATACTTCAAATAGATCTACTCACGAATAACTATACGATACTCTGGTTCCACAAAGTAATAGATGGTAAGGCAACCGACGCATACGACAGCTATACTGGAAGTGTGTATATTGATCAGATAATTAACGATAGCTATATTGTCTTTTCGTTATGGATGTGCACCGGTTGCACACCTCCTCCCGACAGAGTATCAATCATTCTTAACGTAAATACCTTCGAGGAAAAGTATCTTGGACTTGTGGGAAATATTCAAGTGGACATCGATACCAATTCATTTACGTATCAGAATCTCACTCCGTTCGAGGAAAGCTGCGAAGGGTGTTTCGGGCCTTGTTATGGATGTATGACTGATGAAGATGGCGTCTTTAAAAAAACAGTACTGATACCATCGGGTGCCGTAATAACCAAAACTCTCCCTTAGGAGCATCAACTGACTATCCCAAAAAGCATAACTCTATCGATGTATGTATATTTTAGCTCGATCTGTGGGACGATTTTCGAATAAATTTTATTTAACTCTTTCTAGAAAAATATCTCGTGATTTTTGTTGATATCCGAATTCAATATATGGATGAACCATTTTATGGCTTCTTAAACAGTCTTCATCAAACTGAGGATCTAAGTTAGCAAGAGAATCGAGAGGAATTCTTTCAAAATCGACAGCAGGTAGATCTTCATCCGCTGAATAGAAAACATCTTTACAAATATAATTTCCAGGCCGAAGTAGACCACTCCGCGACATTGCCACAGTTCCTACAGATTTAAACATACCAGCTTTTGATAGCACGAGACTATCTTCTGAAAGGAGCGTATCTAGGTCTGAGCGTAGTTGTTGCCATATTTGTTCTTGATTGGATTCCTGCTCACTTAGTCGCTCTGGAGATAGATTCATCTTGTAGTGAATCCATATAATCCTTTTTCCATCGATAGTAATCTCTGCTTTTGCTCGTTTTCTTGTGGGCAATAGATATCCTTCTTGAATTTGTTCTCCTTCTGTTTCCTCAATAATTCGAAAAGTGTCACCACGTTCTGGGTCAAACCCTGCTAGCTGTAAATCAGATGAGATACCCCAAGCACTTCTAATACTTTCAACAGAGTGCATGCCATGTGTTGCTTTCTCAAATGCATCACGCTGTGTCTCATCGATATCGCGCGCAACTGCTTTTTCTGGTTCTGGTCTGTGTCCTCGATAGAAAGGATAGTTATCATCGAGTGTTATGAGTACTCCTTCATCTCTCAGTAGTGGTAATGCAGTTGAAATATCTACTCCCGATAGAGGATAGAATACTCCTTTAAATCCTTGCGGAACACCGGCTGCTTCTTTTATTCCAGTTGTTACTCTCTTTAAGAAGTTCTGATATCTCAGTGGTATATTTTCTTCTCCAACTCCACCATATTGCTGAAAAGGGACGAGGTCTTTTTGGTAGAAGCTATCTATACTACCATCCTTGGTAGGTCTACGAGCATCGTCCTATCGTTGAGACATCGATTGAGGTAATACTGCATCATGCTCAAGTGAATAATAGAAGGCAATTTCAGCAATAGAGTCATTCATAATGTGAGTATATCAAATTTCGAATCCCACAAGGGGTAGGCTACCGAATGTTGTTAGGACTCATTATAGTACACTTTCTCAAAAAGAATTAGCCTTTTTTAGGACTTCATTTGCTGTGCTTTAATGTAGAATCTTGTTAAAATCAAATCATGTTTGGGCTTTTTAACAAGAAAAGGGAAATAAAAGGCGAAATTGGCTACTTTGGGTTACAAGATTGGTGGGTTACTACTTTTACCCAAGAAGAAAGAGACCACATTGAAGATGTTTTCAAACCCTTAGGGGGAGACCCTGATTCAAAACCACTCACACAAGGAGACCTCTCTTATACTTCACAGACGGCTGTCGGACTTCTCCAAGCTCTTGCTGGTTGGTTTAATAATCCCAGAGATAGAGAGATTGCTAAAAAGATAATAGCTAAAGCTGATGAGCTATCTAGTGAAACATCTAAGACTAATTCCGTAGGTGGAAATATCCTTGACCGCCATTTCACACTTTCAGAGAAAATGGTGATTTATTATCGTGAACGGGAAACGACACCTGATGGATTGGGAAAAGCTGTCCAAGCATGTAGAGACCAAATATCCCTAGCTCCTAAGGCTGCAAAAGCATTTCTTAAAGAATATCCTCATCAAGACCTCCCAGCACATGCAGGATATAGGCAACTTCGCA